>CAZWXC010000040.1:0-10484 GCA_964637935.1 uncultured Flavobacteriales bacterium
TTAAGTATCAGTCTTACAGAGATTACGGCTATAACTATGGCAGTGATGTGCGTGATTTGGCCATGGCGCTCGAAACCATGACCTACCTCAAAGACGAATCGCGAATAATGGGTGCCGTTACCGATTTAGCGCAAGAGCTAAACGCAGGTTGGCACAGCACGCAAACCAGAGCTTATGCGCTGTTGGCGCTTTCAAAATTGGTTGCTGGTGATGAAGGTTCTAAAGAATTTGGCTTTGATGTGGAAATCAATGGAAAGTCGTTTGATTTTGAATCGGATAAACCAATCGCCAAGTTTGATGTGGATGCAGCCAACGTAATGGCCGGAAATGTGCGCGTGAAAAGCAATAGTTCGGCTCCGTTATTTGTGAGCTTTGTGCAAATCGGTATGCCTATAGAAAACGCGGAACCACAAGTGGAAAACGAGCTGATGATGAACATCAAGTTTGTGGATTTGAAAGGCAATCCGGTAGATGTTTCGGCTTTGAAACAAGGTCAAGATTTTAAAGCGGAAGTAACCCTCAGGCATCCTGGTACCAGAGCCGATTATTTGGAAGTGGCACTGAGTCAGATTTTTCCTTCGGGTTGGCAAATTGTCAATTCTCGGGTTGGCGATGAAACGCCAGGCCTAGACAAGAAAATCGATTACCAAGACATCAAAGACGATCGTGTGTACACGTATTTCAAACTGAAAAAATCTGAATCTAAAACGTTTACGATTTTACTCAACGCTACTTTCGTGGGAAAATATTACATGCCAAGTGTGTTTTGTGCGCCTATGTATGACGAAAGCATTAAGGCACAATTGCCGGGTCGTTGGATAGAAGTGGTGCAATAATCGAAAACGAAGAGCACGCAGCGTGACAGAAACAAATAGAAAGGCAGCGAAGCCCAAAAAGCCATGGTATTTGCGCAAGCGATGGTGGTTTGTTTTGGGCTTTGCTGTTTTTTTCTGGGCTTATTTTCCCTCCAAATTATTTCATGATCCCACGTCTACACTGGTGTTAGACCGAAACCAAAACTTGCTTTCGGCTCAAATTGCAGACGATGGTCAATGGCGGTTTCCAGCATCGGACAGCGTTCCAGTTAAGCTAAAGCAAGCCGTTTTACACTTTGAAGACGAATACTTTCATTACCATTTTGGAATAAATCCCGTGTCGATTGCTCGGGCGCTTTATCAGAATCTCACCCAAAGTAAAGTGGTGAGTGGCGGCTCTACCATTAGCATGCAAGTCATTCGCTTGAGTCGTAAAAATCCATCGCGTACATACTTCGAAAAGCTGCACGAAATGTATTTGGCCATTCGCTTAGAAGCACAATATTCTAAAGCAGAAATACTAGCCATGTACATCAGTCACGCGCCTTATGGCGGAAATGTGGTGGGCGCAGAAACGGCCAGTTGGCGCTATTTCGGTAGACCCATTTCACAATTGAGTTGGGCCGAAATTTCTTTGCTTGCCGTTTTGCCCAATGCGCCATCGCTCATGCATCCTGGTAAAAACGCACCTGAGTTACTTGCTAAGCGAAATCAACTGCTCACAAAATTGGAACAAAACGGAGTGATTGACGAAACCACGCGCTCTTTAGCACAGATTGAGCCTTTGCCAAATAAGCCTGCTTCGCTGCCCGATCAAGCCTTTCATTTGCTCGACTTTGCGTCAAAATCAGGTAGTCATGGCCAGCGAATTACCACCACCGTTGATCAACATTTACAAGAAACGGTTTCGCAAAAACTCAATGCATACATGAGTTTGCTTTCGCAAAACGAGATTTACAACGCTTGCGCAATGGTCTTGTCGGTAGAAACAGGCGAAGTGTTGGCTTATGTAGGCAATGCTACCAATCAAAACACGAAAGCTCGTTTTGTTGATTTGATTCACAGACCGCGAAGTTCGGGAAGCATTTTGAAGCCGTTTCTTTATGCTAAAGCTTTTGAAAATGGTTTGTTGCATCCCAATAGTTTTGTGCGCGATGTGCCAGTTTCTATTGGCAATTACGCTCCCGAAAATTTTGACAAAACCTTTGCGGGTGTGGTGCCTGCGGGTTTGGCGTTATCGCGCTCGCTCAACATACCAGCGGCCATGCTTTTGCGCGAATATGGCTTGGGCATTTTCTATGAAGACTTGCATCAATTGGGTTTCAAATCGATCAATAGGCCAGCAGGCAATTATGGACTCACGCTTATTTTGGGTGGGGCAGAGGTCAGTCTTTGGGATTTAGCCAAGGTCTATCAACATCAAGCTAATCGCTTGGCTTTTGTGAGTGGAAATACTGAATCAAAAAGCAACATACACCTTTGGGAAAACAGCACTGACAGCGCCAACATGACCATTGATCCTGCGGCTTGGTATCAGACTTCCGAAGCATTGACAGAAGTCACGCGACCTGGCGCCAACCAAGATTGGAAACGCTTTTCGTCATCGCATAAAATTGCTTGGAAAACGGGCACAAGTCATGGTTTTCGCGATGCTTGGGCTGTTGGGTACAATGCAGAATACGTGGTCGCCATTTGGGTTGGAAATGCCGATGGCGTTGGCCGACCAGGATTAACGGGCGTTTCGGCTGCTGCGCCACTTCTGTTTAGCGTATTTGATCATTTGCAAAGCGATCGCTGGTTTTACAAACCCGATGGCTACTTTAAGTCCATTTCGCTTTGCGCAATTACAGGTTTGATTCCCAATGAATATTGCCCGCAACAAGCCGATGAACTTCCTGAAAAGGCCAAGTTTACAGCCGTTTGCGCTTCGCATCAGTTGGTCTATTTAAATGATGCTGGCTTGCAGGCCAATAGAGATTGCGCCACGCATTTGCGCGACAGCGTTTGGTTTCAGCTTGATCCAGTGGCAGGCTATTTCTACAAAAAGAACCACCCAACATATCTGCCCATTCCACCTTTTTCTGAAGACTGCGGCTACCAGCCAAGCAAAGAAATTGCGATTATTTATCCAACGCCCGAAACCAAGATTTTCTTGCCAAAAAACTTCAGCGGAGCGCAAGAACGCCTGCAGTTGCAAGCCACGCATGCCAGCAATACACAAACCTTGTATTGGCATTTAAATGATGAATACTTGGGCCAAACCGAAGCTCTTCATCAACTCAACATCGCTCCCAAAAAAGGCCGCCACAAGCTCTTGGTGATGGACGAAAAAGGCAATACGGCTGAAGTGAGGTTTGCGGTGGAGTAGTTCCTGGTTGAGAAATTCAGAATGGATTTTCTACTATGACAATGACTGAAAAGACCAAAGTTTTTTTCCTGCTTAAAAATGTGAATGCTGCCTTTTTTTCGTGCGTAAAAGTGTAAACAAGGCCTTGGTTTTCATCTTTTTACCAAATGCCCGATCGAAGTTCTAGCGTGCTTTTTGGATCAAAACCAAACTCACAAATCATCAACCAGAATCCTATGCGGAAACTCTTGTTTCACAAGCCTCTGCAAGGAATCAGCAAGTTGTTGACTGCCTTCAATTCTCAGATCATAGAGTTGTATTTCTGGCCATGTTTTGCCATAATTCTCTAAACAGTATTGGTCTCTTTTTTCAAAGATGATTTTGTTATTCAAGGAATGGATGAAGAGAAATTGGCCATAAGTTAGACTCTCTGTTTGAAGGATAGCAATCAAACAGTTTTTTGAGTTAGCGGCATAAAACTCATCCATCAAAAGGGGTAAGTTGTTCGTGAAAGAAGTTTGACCATTAACAATCACCTCGTTTTCATTTTTGATTTCGATGCTTAGTGTGTCAAATGGTCTATCTTGATTGGATTGTAGTTCAGAAGCAAGATTGAGTTTAAACCCTTCATATTTAACTCTTTCGAACGGATCGAATTTATACTCTCGAAAAGAGGAATTTCTAATAGCGTGTTTCAGTCTTACGAAAACAGAATCTTGCTTAGTGATTGCATTGTGAATTTTCAAATACTCTGAAAATAATATGCTTTTATCAGCTGCTATTGCAATGCTTGTTGTCGGGTCGTTTACGTAATAAGCAGTGGAAAAATAATTAGAAACCTGAGAAAGCGAGCTTTTTTCATCATTAAGCACAATGGTAATGGTTGAATCTCTAGATAAGCCTACATAAATAAAATCATAATAGGTTTTACTCTCAAGATTTTCTTCTGTAAACCCCGTTTGAAGTGCTAACGCTAGTCCTAATTCATGAACATGATGATCAAACATGTTCGTAAAAGCTGATTTTTCAAAAGCAACAAAAGTGTCTTGATGCAGCAATCTTGAAATCTCGTTATCTCTTAATTTGAATGGAACATGAGTAGAATCAAAGGGATAAAACTTCTCTGTGAAAATCAGCGCGTCATCTTCTAGGCGATATAAGACTGGAAAATGATGCTTCGAGAAGAGAGAATCGTTTCTAAAGACAACGGCAAATCTTTCGTCACTCGAAACCCACATGCCATCAAGATTGGGCACTGGTGATTGACAATTATGAAGGAAGAGTGAAAGAATAAAGAATATTGCTAAATCTAACTTTCTGGCCATGTGGTCAAAAATATGGTTTTGCTATTTATATAAGACTTCTGTTTCCTAAAGCCCGTTTTAGCGAATCATCAATTAATCGGAATCACTTGAATTTGACCTCCGATAGCTTCTGCAATGTGTCCAATAGCCTGATTGATATCTTCATTAATTCCATTTTCCAAAACGGAATTCAGCATTCATTTCTTGACTGTCTAAATAGTCGGCTATGTCAAATTTCGAGGTGTTCATATTGCTAAATTGTTTAAGTTTTTCCAGATTTCTTTTGGGCTAACTTTTTTTCAGGCTGCTGACGGTCGTCCCAAATAGACAGTATTGAAATTTGATGATCGTCAAAATCATAGACAATAGATTATCGTTCAAAAATGAAAGTTCTGGATAAGTCATCCTTGTTTTGTAAGCCAACTAAGGGGCTTTTCGCGATAGTTTTAGTAATGTGTTCTACTAAGTCAATCAATTTTAAGGAATACACATTGCTTTGATTTCGCTCAAGGAAATATGCTAAAATGTTGGCGAATTCGTGCTGAGCTTTCGAAGTCCATATTATTTTCCTTTGAGCCATGAGCGAGCATCAGAAAAGAAATTTTCCTGTGTGTCAAAATTCGCGCTTTTAAGTTCTGCACGACTTTCTTCAACCACTTGAATACGGTCATCAGTCAATATATAATTCGACTTTTCTTCCACAGAATCAAGTAAAGCGCTAATGGTTTCGAGAATGTCTGAATCTTCTAACTTCTTTAATCTTTCGATGATGTTAGTTTGTCTAACTGCGTAATTCATGTTTTAAAAGTACATTTTTTCTCATCTAATTTTCCCATGCCATTTTGGTGAACAAACATTTTTAGGCTTTAAATGAAGTCTTCGAAACTTTGGATTCTCTTCGATCATTCTTTTTTAGACGCTCTCGCGCGCTTATCAATAAAGCGAGTGGATTTTATGTTGTGTAGCTTCCTCTCATTTAAAGAATCTTATTGCTCATCTTTCGAGGTTAATATGCGGTCATGCTTTGGTGTAGGATATTAACATTGAGAAGCGAAATCCACCAATGATTAGCATAGCTTTTATGATTAGGATAAAGTTTTCGAATTCATCGAATCATTCAACCTCGAAAGAAAACACCAACTTATTATCTAGGTATGTTTTAGACCTTTTCAAACGTCCAAAAATCATTTTTTGGGAATGGCGCTTCAAACGTTTTTTCTGTGTTGTTTCCAATTACTGGATAAGTCAACTTCCAGGCGTGCAGGCAGATGGTCAAAGGAAAATATGTCCGGTCAGATCCGTATTTTTCATCTCCGATAATCGGTGATCCCATATGTGCCAATTGCGCTCTGATTTGGTGAAATCGACCGGTTTTTGGCTTTACTTCAAGTAAATATCCATGCTCATTTTGGCCAATGATGCGATATGAAAGATTCGCTTCTTGGGCGTTTTCCGAATGCTTGTCAACGATGTCGGCCCGCTTTTCTATGTTGTTCTTAAAAAGGAAATCAACCAAAGTAGCTTGTTGCTTGTCAGGTTTTATTTTCACAAGGGCTAAGTACGTTTTCTGCACTTTTCGGCTGCTGAATAACTCGTTGAACTCAACAAGTGTTTTCTTTTTCTTAGCGAAAATTAATACGCCACTTGTAACACGATCTAGTCTATGGATCACTCCTACAAAAGGCGTTCGATTTTGTTTTGATAGGTGATTAAAAACTTGATCTTCAACAGAGCTGTTTTCGAATGGATTTTTCTCGCTGATTAGTCCAGCCCTTTTGTTTACGACTATAAAATCGTTTGTTTCGGCTATTATTTCTAGGTCGGGCATGGTCTTCCTTTGGTTCGGATTTATTGCTCCGAACCGCGAAGTTAAAGAACCACAATTCTTTGGACTTATTAGATGCTTATTCAGTCCATAACCCTAGGCTTGAAATTATGAGAATACACTTTCTCAATTATAAAGTGCCTTATGACTATGGCTTCTACTAAATGTTAACGATTTGAATGTGGGTCTGAAATTGGTTTTCTTGAATTTGACCAAAGTCAAGGATTTATGTCATGGAAGAAATGTATAAAAATTGTCTTCTTCTTTAAATCTTCTGGCGATTCTCATTTCGCCTTTTCAACAGAATCCTACATTCGCCCCAAATCAGATTTACAGATATGCAGAAGGTTGTTTTGTTTGGGGCGGGGTTGAGTTCATCCGTATTGATAGATTATTTACTTGAAAATGCTGCCAAAGAAGATTGGAAAATTCGCGTGGGCGACATGAATGTGGCGCTTGCACAGCGAAAGGTAAACGGACACGAACGTGGCGAAGCATTTGAGTTTAACGTGACCAATAGCATTCAGCGATTGAATGAAATTTCGCAAGCTGATATTGTTATTTCTATGTTGCCAGCACACATGCATGTGGATGTGGCCAAAGAGTGCATCGCACTTAAAAAACCGATGGTTACCGCCTCCTATGTAAGCGATGCCATGCAAGAGCTTCATGATGAAGCCATCAAAGCAGGTGTTACCATAATGAACGAAATTGGTGTTGATCCAGGAATTGACCACATGAGCGCCATGCGTGTGTTGGACGAAATTCGCGAGAATGGAGGTAAAATGCTCCAATTTGAAAGCTTTACAGGTGGCTTAGTAGCGCCAGAAAGCGACAACAATCCTTGGAACTATAAATTTACTTGGAACCCAAGAAATGTAGTGCTTGCAGGTAGCGGTGGCGCGGTAAAATTCAAGCAAGAAGGTTTGTACAAGTTTATTCCTTACCACCAATTGTTTCGCAGAACCGAGATTGTTGAAATACCAGAATACGGTCGTTTTGAAGGTTATGCCAACCGCGATTCATTGAAATACCGCGAAGCGTATGGCTTAAAAGATATTCCTACTATTTATCGCGGCACGTTTCGCAGGCCAGGCTTTTGTAGAGCGTGGGATGTGTTTGTGAAATTGGGTGCTACAGACGATAGCTATATCATGGAAGGAACTGAAAACATGACACACCGTCAATTTTTGAATTCTTTCTTAGCTTATAACATCACTGATTCGGTTGAGCTTAAATTGATGCATTATCTCAAAATAGAAATGGATAGTGACATTATGTATAAACTTACATGGTTGGGCATGTTTGACGAAACGCCCGTAGGTTTGGTAAATGCCACACCAGCGCAAATCCTGCAGCACATTTTAGAGAAAAAATGGCAAATGGAAGAGCACGATTTAGATATGATTGTGATGTACCATTTGTTTGGCTACGAATTGAATGGTGAAAAACACCAGCGTGAATCATTTATGGTAATTAAGGGCGATGACAAAGTGCATACCGCTATGGCTAAAACCGTTGGTTTACCTGTGGGCATTGCAGCTAAAATGATCCTTACAAGAAAAATCACTAAGCCAGGAGTTTTGATTCCGATAGACAAAGAAGTTTACAATCCAGTATTGGATGAGCTGGAAAACTACGGAGTGGTTTTCAAGGAAAAAGTAGGGGAGTACCGAGGTTATTAATTGTTGTAGCCAGGCACGTTAAAGTTTCGCTGTCGGTTCAATTTTAAGTCTTGCAACACGCCAGGCTTAGCGTTAATGGTAACACGATAACTCTGCAAAGGACCAAAGGGAATCACGTTTGCACTTATTTCCCAGCAATGCAGGTTTCTATAAATGTTGAAACTTGTATTGGTAACTTCAAGCTGTTCAAAATTGAAACCAGAACTGAAAGAAACCTTCCAGTTTTGGGTCACATTGATGTCGCCTCGCACCAGCATGCTCTGATTTACCGTATGCGAATTTCCAGGTTTTGAATAGTTGAGATTGTAGGTGAAATTGAGCGTCCAAGGAATATCGAAGTCAACAAAGTCAGTGTAGTAAAGTCCCTGATCAAGTAATTTAGATTTCTTGTCATCAGTGCTCACTTTTTCGGTTTCACCTTCTTTCTTTTTCTTTGGTTTTGGTTTCAAACTCCACGTCATACCCATTGTGGCGCTTGTCCATCGGCCCAACTTACCATCTACATCAAATTGATATTTATTGATGGTTTGTCCATTTTCGTTCATCGCATAAGGATTCAGGATACTGTTTGCGTTGAAGGTCAAACCTTTCACTACCGTGGTTCTCATGCTTATGCTAATGGGGGTCCAATTCAAAGAATCTTTTGCAAGGCTGTAACTTGAGTTGAAGTTTAGCGCGTCTAGTAATCTTAATTTTTTGGTAGCAGATGCATCTGTAGTGTCTTTATTATCTCTGACTTTTGCCTCAAAAGTGTTCAGAATACTAAAGTTGATTACACCATTTTCTTGAGCACCAGGCACAGAATATAATCTATCCTCGAAGTAGCTATACTTTCTAGTTCTGCCAAGTGTATCAAACACTGTTTCACCATAGTAACCCCATTGCGGTTCACTGTAATCTGGTTTCCAACTTGCGCCCACTTGAGGTGTAATCACATGTCTGATTGCTTTCAATGCTCCGTCTCCAAATTGGTATAAACCATACACTTTTGTAGAAGCGTTTACCGATGCATTTCCTTCCCAAAATCCAGATAATTCATTCACATCATTAGACGCTATGCTCGAATCGCTTACGTTCCAATATTTACGAACGGTAGAGGTATATCCAACAAATCTGTTGTTGATTGATGGCGAAACAGTCACGAATTTGAGCACTTTAAAATTGGTGCTAATCGGAATACTTAATTGCATTCCGTTTTTCATGTTTACCAGCGTGTTGTTTTTGAATACTTCGGTTTCTTTGGCTTTAAGTTCGTTTCGCGCTTCTAGCGTGGCGCTCAAACCAATGTCAGTAAAAGGGTTTTTCTTGCCTCCACTTGCTTTTTTGAACGGGAAAATTCTTGACATATTTAGCAACGCACTCGGCAAAGTGGCACTAATGCTACTGTCGCGGGTGTTTTGAGTAGATCTTGCCGTAATGGCTAATGCTAACGGTAGGTTTTGCCATTTGTAATTATAACCTACTTGAGAGTTTAACGAACTCTGCAAAAATTGATCTTGAGATGCAGATGGATTTGATCTCACACTTCCTACCGAACCTAAATTCACACTTGCGTTAAAATTTGAATTGGGCCTAGCTTTTGGATCTTGAGTATGGGTCCATCTAAAAGTGAAGCTTTTTATGTTTTGATAGTCAGGATAATCTTTTTCAGAATATTTGGTGTTGATAAAACCAGCTTCTAAGTTGCCTCTGAACTTATATCGCTTTACGTAGCGAGAACTAGCATAGGTTGCAAAACTGCCTCGGGTATAAATATCTCCCGTGAGGCTCAAATCTATATTGTCACTGATTCCTAAATAATATCCACCGCGTTGTAAGAAAAAACCTTGCTGTCTATTTTGTCCATAAGATGGAATAATAAGCCCATTTGCTCTACTTTCTGAATTTGGAAAAAAGCCAAAAGGTAGTGCCAATGGTGTAGGAATATTGGCAACCGCAAGATAAGCAGGTCCAGTCACAATTTTGTCACCAGTAATTACTTTCAATTTGGTGGCTTGAATATGAAAATGCGGATCGTCATACTCGCAAGTGGTGTATTTGCCATCTTTTATGTAAATCACTTCTCCGGTGTCGCGCTTCACTGTTTGGCCATGCAAATAGCCACCACCTTCTTGGGTTTTTACTTGCTTACTTAGGCCTTTTTTTGATTTGAAATTATAGCGCATTTCCTCGCTTCTAAAAACATTTTCACCTTGCGAAAAGATGGGATAACCTTTTATTTCACCCGTGCTATCAGGCAAACCAGTTGCCCTTAATTCGCTCTTGCCAAGTTCAATTTCAATGTAATCTGCTTCAAGCGTAATGTCGCCATATACCGCTTTGGCTTCGCCATACAAATAGACTTTTTGACGAACCAAATCCACAATCATACTGTCTCTTGAGTTGTAATCAACTTTCTGGTCAATGCTCGATTTACGCTTTGGTTTAGTAGGTTCTGCTTCGGTAGAATCAACTATGGCAATAAAATTGGAGTCGGCCAAGTTAGTATCTATTTCAACAATGTCTTGT
>CAZWXC010000041.1:0-10332 GCA_964637935.1 uncultured Flavobacteriales bacterium
AAGACAGTACTATGGGCAATATTTTCACTTCATACTGTATTAAAGGTGAATTGAATTACAGCACCGTAAAATCGGGTCTCGAATACATGGGCTTTTTAACGGAATGGTACCGTGCCAACAGTGGTGATGCTGGTGTTGGATTTTTCCAAATTGGCGGTGGTATCGCGGGCGATTTCCCAATCTGTGTAGTACCGATGATGTATCAAGATTTGGAATGGAAAGACGTGCCATTCTGGGCTTATTTCTGTCAAATTTCTGATAGTACCACAAGTTATGGCTCTTACTCAGGAGCAGTTCCTAATGAAAAAATAACTTGGGGAAAATTAGATATCAATACACCAAAATTCATTGTTGAGTCTGATGCTACCATTGTAGCTCCGCTTATGTTTGCGTACATCCTTGAGATGTAAATTCGCAACATGAAAGGTAAAACCATCGTGTTGGGCGCAAGCCCAAATTCAGAAAGATATAGCCACGTTGCAGCAAATATGTTGCAAGGTGGCTCTTTTGATTTTGAACTTTACGGTCGCAAAAAAGGCACCGTTGCCGGAAAAGAAATCATTACCGAAATTCCAGATAAAATTGCTGATGTAGATACATTCACCATGTATGTTGGGGCAAAAAATCAAGAAGAGTTCTATCCTCTGATTTTGAATTCTAAACCACGAAGAATTATTTTTAATCCGGGAGCTGAAAATGCTGAATTAGCTTGTTTGGCTGCTCTACAGGGAATAGAAGTGGTAGAAGCTTGCACATTGGTGATGATCAGAACGGGGCAGTATTAAAACCGTTTATTCTTCTTTGTATTCCAAGGCTCCGATGTCTGGTAACACATCACGAGGATTTCCTTCAAGGTCATTCTGAATTCCTAAATCAATGCCAGCATCAATTGCTTGGCTTCCAGCCACCAAGTGATAATCATTTGTGCCTGGGCTCACGAAGAGCGCGTTTGTTGCTCCAGATGGCACGCCAGGATTTACGATGCAATTCACAAAACCAAGACTATCTGCATTCAAGTCGGTCTTTACCGCACAATTTTCAAAGCCGAAGCTGTAAGTGGTATTTGGCGCGAAATCGAACTCAACTTCATCGTCTAACGTGCCATAAACAATCGTGTTTTCGAAAGATGCGGAGAAAGGTCGATCGTAAATTGTTTTTGCTGCATCGGTGAAGTAATTGGTCATAAACAAGGTTGGTTTAGACCTTGGGTTTTGCCCTTCGCTCCACACATTGCCGAAGGTGCAGTGTTTAAACGTGTAATCGCCACCAACATTTAGCGCCACCGTGTAGTCACCACAATTGCCAACAATGGTATTTGTAGCTACTATGCACGCTCCTTGACCCAATAAGCCAATGTAGCTCATGTTTAAAATTTGAGTGTTCTCAAGGATCAGACTTGGGTTTGCGTTTGAGTTAGAATCAACCCTGATTCCCAGCTGTCCGTTTTTGATAATGGCATTGCGCACTTCGTTATCAATACTTGTCTGACTCAACAATATCTGCAGCCATTGCCCAGGTACATCTTCAAAAAAGTCTTCCAATCTATCACCTTGAATAATCACCGGATCTTCAACGGTTCCTAATATTTTCAAGCTTGCTTGATGGCCCACTATGAGTCCGCCATTGGCATGAAAATGAATTCTAGCGCCAGCTGGAATAATCAGTGTACTGTTTGTATCAACAATAGAATAACCATAAAATACTATGGGTTTATCTACAGGCAATTGAAAAATTTCGCCATCGGTAAATGCCACAGAAGGAAAAAAATAGGCGTCTTGACCCCAAGCCACCAAAGCCACACTTTGGTCGTTTTCATCGGTTTGTACTTTTAAAAGTTCTTCAACCACCAGTGGAGTATTTCCACCATTTGGATCAACAGTAACTTCCACAAAAACAAAGATGCTATCATTGGCCTCAAGCCTGATGTCTTTCACCTCATTTCCTTGTATTCCATCCACGTTCAGTTTAAAATTAGAACCTTGACCTTCAGCTAAATAAACGCGATTGATAAGAACAGCCTCGTTGTATGGATTGATGATTTTAAGCCTTTCTGTAAGACTGCCTACCGTAGTAAAAACCGTGTCAAAAAATACGGTGTCAGTAGAAAACCGTAATTCGGCTTTACCTGAGAAAATAGTGTTTCTTTTGCAGCCGTAAAAAGCAGTGAATATAAGTATTGCGAAGACTAGTTTTTTCAACATGACCGCAAAGAAACTTTTATTTTCAGTTTTTATTACACCATTTGTGATTTTAATCTGAAAAGCTTCATATATTTGCCGCCCGAAATTGAAAGGTATGAAAAAGGAAATTCACCCAGAAAACTATAGATTGGTTGTTTTTAAAGACATGAGCAACGGCTATGAATTTATTTGTCGTTCTTGCGCCAATACTAAAGAAACCACCACTTGGGAAGACGGAAACGAGTATCCAATTATAAAACTGGAAATCTCTAATCAGTCACATCCATTCTACACAGGTAAGCTACAATTGGTAGATACTGCTGGTAGAGTAGATAAGTTCCGTAACCGATACAAGCAACACATCAAGCCAGCTGCTGCTCCAACAGAGGAATAGTATCGTCTCAATAAAATATTGAAAGCCCTGATAACGCAAGTTCATCAGGGCTTTTTTTGTGCTTATAATTGCCGCACTAACTTTGACACATGATTCATAATATCATTCTCACCGATCACGCAGAAAGAGATCACTTGTTGCCGCTTACCTATACTCGGCCCATGGCCAAAATCAGAGTTGGGATTTTTACCATTGATGAGAAATGGAGAAACCTGACAGGTGCCAATGTTTCATTTAAAACGCCAGCTTATTTGGCAAACGTTTTTCCAAGTCATTTTTCTGAATCAAACCATTATATCAATGGTGGAATTATTCCAACAACAGAGCTCATTGCTGCTATTGATGCTCTAGCTGACGGGCAATCTCTAGTGGCTGGTAATACTTGGATTGCAACGAAAAGCAAAGAGCACCTAGCAGATATGGTTTTGTCAAATCAAATTCCTTTTGAAGACGATTTGCACATAATCGATCGTACTTGGAAGATTTTTCAATGGAACGGTTGGGCTTTGGAACAAGATTTTAATTGGATTAAATCGCAACGCACGAGCGAGCCTATTCCAAATGGAGTTACCACGATTGGAAATAACATTTTCCTTGAAAAAGGTGCGGTGGTGCAACCATCAGCCATTTTGAATTCAACGGATGGACCAATATACATTGGAACCGATGCTGAAGTAATGGAAGGCGCTATGATTCGCGGTGGTTTTGCCTTGTGCGATCATTCTGCTGTGAAAATGGGCGCTAAGATTTACGGTCCAACTACCGTGGGTCCGCACTCTAAAGTGGGCGGTGAAGTAGGCAATTCGGTCATTTTTGGGTATTCAAACAAAGGCCATGATGGCTACATCGGAAACACCGTGATAGGCGAGTGGTGCAACCTTGGTGCAGATACCAATACGTCAAACCTTAAGAATAATTATTCCATTGTGAAAGTGCACAACTTCGCACTCAATCGCAGTGAAAGCACGGGTTCTCAGTTTTGCGGTTTAACCATGGGCGATCATTCTAAAAGCGGCATCAATACCATGTTTAATACGGGAACTATGTGCGGTGTGTTTGCCAATGTCTTTGGCTCAGATTTTCCACATCGCAATATTCCTTCTTTTGGTTGGGGCGGTGCAGCAGGTTTCAAATCGTTCCGATTGGCCGATGCGCTCGAAGTTGCTCAAAAAATGATGGAACGCAGAAAAATTGACTTGACTCAAGATTGGATTGATGTTTACATGCATTTGCATAGCGAATTAGCGCCAAAATAGCCACGTATTTTTTCATTTCCCGACAATTGGTCATACCCTTTGGCCTTGGCATGAGGCTTGACTAATGGCAAGTCCAATTAAGTAAATTTTGGCCACCGTGCCATTGAATATATTGAGCTACAAGCTATGATAGACGATAATTTAGACTTTTCATTGATGCAACTTTCGGGCATGAGTGATGAATCTACTGAGTTCATTCCTTTGATGAGTTCAGAAGACGAAAAGAAGATGTACCTAGAAGATACACCCGAAAAACTGCCAATATTACCTGTAAGAAATACCGTTCTTTTTCCAGGTGTTGTCATTCCGATTACGGTTGGTAGAGACAAGTCTTTGAAATTGATAAAGGATGCGTACAAAGGCAACAAAATCATTGGTGTGGTCGCTCAAAAAGACCAGTCGATAGAAGAACCATTGCCTGAGCATTTATTTGAAGTGGGCACGGTGGCCAAAATATTGAAGATGCTGAAGATGCCCGATGGCAGCAGCACCATTATTATTCAAGGCACCAGAAGGATAAAGGTGAAGGAAGTGTTAGAAACCGAGCCTTACTTTATAGCTTCGGTTGAAGTGTTTGAAAAAGAAGAGGTTCGCCCCACCGAAAAGCGCTTCAAAGCATTAGTGTCAACGATTAAAGACATGGCTTTGCGCATCATTCACGAATCGCCAAACATTCCCAGTGAAGCTTCTATTGCCATAAAAAACATTGAGAGCTCTGGCTTTTTGATCAATTTTATTTCGGCAAACATGCAAAGTCCTGTAAATGATAAGCAGGCTTTGCTCGAAATTTCTGATTGGGACGAACGTGCCAATAAATTGCTGGAACACTTGAACCGCGATTTGCAGATGTTGGAGATCAAAAACGACATTCAATCAAAAGTTCGTTTTGACATTGACAAGCAGCAGCGCGAATACTTCTTGAGCCAGCAAATGAAAACCATTCAAGAAGAATTGGGTGGAAATCCGATGGAGCAAGAGCTGAAGGAACTTCGTCAGAAGGGATTGAAGAAAAAATGGAACGAAAACATTAAGAAAGTCTTTCAAAAAGAGCTTTCTAAATTGGAGCGAATGAATCCAAACGGAATGGAGTATTCGGTTCAGTCTAACTACCTAGAAGTGTTTGTTGAGTTGCCTTGGGGCGAATTTAGTAAAGACAAATTCGACCTAAAAAAGGCTGAAAAAATCCTAGATCGCGATCATTATGGCTTGACCAAAATAAAAGAACGTATCATAGAGCACTTGGCAGTTTTGAAACTAAAAGGTGACATGAAGTCGCCTATTCTCTGCTTCAACGGACCTCCCGGAGTTGGTAAAACCTCGCTAGGAAAGAGTATTGCCGAAGCTTTGGGTAGAAAATATGTGCGAATGAGTTTAGGTGGCTTGCGTGATGAAGCAGAGATAAGAGGTCACCGCAAAACATACATTGGCGCTATGCCAGGTAGAATCATTCAAAACCTGAAAAAAGTAGGTACTTCAAATCCAGTTTTCATTTTAGATGAGTTGGATAAAGTAGGAGCTACCGGCCATGGAGATCCATCTTCTGCGTTACTTGAAGTACTTGATCCAGAGCAAAACAGCACGTTTTATGACAATTTCTTAGAAGAAGATTTTGATCTTTCAAATGTGCTTTTCATTGCTACTACTAATAATTTGGGAGCAGTGCATCCTGCACTCAGAGATAGACTAGAAGTAATTGAAGTAAGCGGCTATACGCTGGATGAAAAGGTGAATATTGCTACCAAGCATTTAATTCCGAAGCAGTTAAAAGAACATGGCTTAGCAAAAACAGATGTGAAGTTTCCTAAGAAAGCCATTGAAAATGTGGTAGAAGGTTACACCCGTGAATCTGGTGTGCGCCAACTCGAAAAGCAATTGGCTGGTGTTATTCGTAAAAAAGCGAAGCAACTGGCAATGGAAGAAGAGGGCTATGTTGCGGCAATTGATCCAAACGAATTGCAAGATATGCTTGGTCCGGGCCATTATCGCAATCATGATAATCAGCACGAAGTACCAGGAGTTGCAAATGGTTTAGCGTGGACATCCGTTGGTGGCGAAGTGCTTTACATCGAAACATCCATTACTAAAGGAAAAGGCAAATTGACCTTAACAGGAAATTTGGGTGACGTAATGAAAGAATCTGCAGTGATTGCCATGGAATACCTAAAAAGCCATGCAAGCACCATTGGTTTTGACGAAGAGGTTTTCAATAACTACAACTTTCACATTCACGTTCCTGAAGGTGCCACTCCAAAAGATGGACCATCAGCTGGAATCACCATTTTCACTGCCTTAGCATCTATCTTAACGCAGCGTAAGTTTAAATCTACCGTTGCCATGACTGGCGAAATAACCTTGAGAGGAAAGGTTTTGCCTGTGGGTGGAATCAAGGAGAAAATACTTGCTGCTAAGCGTGCTGGCATGAAGGATATTATTCTTTCTGTTCAAAATGAAAAAGACATTAATGAGATTGAGCCTCATTATTTGACTGGATTGAAATTTCACTTTGTAGAAAGAATGATAGAAATTCCAGAATTGGCGCTAGAAAAGCAAAAGGTGAAAAATGCATTGACTATAGCTTAATACGTTTTAAAAGAGAAGCTTTCGTAGCGTTAGTCACAAGAAATAGAACTCGGAAGGTTTATTTGATTGGTAGAATCAACCATTAAACCCCGAGTTTTTTTGTGCCCTTTAGTCTATTTGAATTCCCGATTGCAAAAGTTAGTCTATGAATCAATCTTCGATGAATAAAAAAAGCAAATCCTTTCTTCATCTAAGAAAATAAAAAACCTCAAAAACCGTAACTATTCACTACTAACTTTGGGGCTTTATGAATCGAAAACTACTCCTTCTACTTTTATTTCCAATTTCGGCCTTTGCGCAAGGTGTTGGTAATAGTTCGTTTGGTGTTACGCAAATTCCTGTGAGCGGCATCAGTGCAGCGCTTGGAGGGTCTCAAGTTTCGATAAATAAAGGAGATATTTTACAAACGGCAGATAATCCTGCGTTTTATGATTCTACTTCTAACAAGAGCGCTTCGTTTAGTTATATGAACTACATAAGCACGATAAACCAAGCAAGTGCTGGATATGCTCGTGAAGTGGAAAAGCTAGGTTTGGTATCTGGCTACCTGCGCTACTTTGACTATGGCACTTTTACCGAAACAGATGAAGTAGGCAATGAATACGGCAAGTTTAAGGCTGTTGATTATGAAATAGGCTTTTCGCTTTCTAGAAAATACACTGACAATATTTCTTACGGTTTTACATTCAAGCAGATGTTTGCTTCCATGTACCAATATTCAGCTTATGGGTTAGGAGCCGATGCTGGTGTTTATTATCAATCAGACAACAAACAGTTTACGGCAGGCTTAGTGCTCAATAATGTTGGTTTGAAGTTGAAAGACTTTACCAACAACAATAACGAATGGCTTCCGATTGAATCTTCCATCGCGATAAGCAAAAAGTTTAGCAAAGCGCCAATTAGGTTTGGTCTACAATACAGTAACCTACAAAAATGGGATTTGGCTGAAACGGATGCCGATGCACTGGCCAATACAAAGCAAGATCAGATTACCAAAATCGTGTCGCGCCCTGTTTATACATTTGATAATTTACTACGCCACTTAACCGCATCTGTTTTATTAGAACCAAACAATAAGTTCAACATTTTTGCGAGCTACAATTTCAGAAGAAGGCTTGAACTTTCAACACAGGAAAGACCTGGTGCCGTGGGTTTTAGCTTTGGTGTAATGATGAAAATTAAGCGATTTTCAGTTCAGTATAGTTACTCAAATTATCATTTGAGTAGTGGTTCAAATCACTTTGCAATCACCACCAACTTTGGTGAGTGGTATTCTAAAAAATAATCAAGAATGATCAATATTGCCATTGACGGATATGCCGGTTGTGGAAAAAGCACCTTGGCTAGAGATGTAGCTGCCAAACTTGGTTTTAGGTTTATTGATACGGGTGCGCTTTATCGTGGTATTACCTTGTGTGTTACCAATGAACTCAATGGAATTTTTGATGATCAATCGGTTTCAGAAGTTCTGAATCAGAAACCAACCTTGGTTTTCGAACCTGCAACCAATCATTTATTGCTAAACAACATCAATGTTGAGACTCAAATAAGAAGTGCAGAAATAGCATCGAAAGTGAGCCAAGTGGCTGCATTACCATCTGTTCGTCATTATTTGCTGAGCATACAACGAGATTTTATTAAGAACAAAGGCGTTGTGATGGAAGGTCGAGATATAGGCACGGTAATTATGCCTGATGCTGAAGCCAAATTCTTTATTACTGCCAATATGCAAGTGCGCGTTGAGCGCAGGTTTTTGCAGCTCAAAGCCGATGGAAAAGAACAATCTAGGGCCGAAGTAGAAGAAAACTTAAGTTCTAGAGACTATAAAGATGCCACTAGGAGTGAGGCTCCGCTTAAGCTTGCTAGCGATGCCGTTGTTATTGACACATCGCAGCTTACAAGAGAAGAACAGGTAAAGTGCATCGTTGCGCTTACAGCTTCAAAAACCGATAAAGCTCTTTTACCTTTTGTTTAAGCTTCAAAACTCAAGTTTTCAAATGCTTGCTCCACCGATTTTGCCGCTGGGTAAAAAGAAAGAATCTTATTAATTACTCCTTCTACCACGGCATCTGGGCAAGAAGCTCCGCTGGTAATAATGATGTTTAACTCATCTTTTTCAGGAAGGAAATCAGCAGTATGAATACGTGTTTTGCCGTGATAATTAAAGTGGTTTACACTCTTATCATCTTCAATTTCTTGCGCACCATTAATAAAATAGCTTGGAAACTTAGTAGCACATAAGTCTACAATATGACTCGTATTAGAGCTATTATATCCACCAACTATGATTGCCAAATCAGCTTCTAATTCAAGCAACTTAAATGTGCTTTGTTGGTTATCATTCGTGGCATAGCAAAGTGTATCTCTTGTATCAGCAAAGTGATTTTTGATGTGTTCTTCGCCAAATTTGTCGGTCATCACTTGTTTGAAATACTCAGCAATTTCGTGCGTATCGCTGGCCAACATTGTTGTTTGATTAATGACGCCAACTTTCTTCAGGTCTTTTTCTACATCAAATCCAATGGAGTATTTACCTTCAAAATGATGGTAAAATTCTGCGGCTGATTTTTGACCAGAAATCACATCTCCAATAAATCGAGCTTCTTCAATGTCTCGAACAACCACACTTGGCGATTCATTTTTACTGTGTGAAAAAGTAGCCTGCGTTTCTTCATGCTTAAATTTTCCATGGATGATAATTGTGTAATCTTCTTTACCAAGTTTTCCAGCCATGTTCCAAACCTTTTCTACGAAAGGGCAGGTAGTATTATACTTTTTTGTTTCAATGCCTTTATTGGCCAAAAAAGCTTCCATTTCTAAGGTGGTACCAAATGCTGGTATGATCACAATATCATCGGCATTCACTTCTTCCCAAGGAGTAATTTGATTTCCTTCAGTATCTAAGATAAATGTTAGTCCTCGGTCGTTTAAGTCAGCATTTACCGTTGGGTTGTGAATCATCTGCGAAAGCATGTAGATTTTTTTTCCAGGGTTTTCTTCAATAGCTGAATAGGCAATTTCTATGGCATTTTCCACCCCATAACAAAAACCAAAATGCCTTGCCAGGTGAATTTTTACTGGACCAAAATCAAGCGATGCTGGTGAAAAATCTCTTTTTCTAGGATCAGCAAGCTTGCGTTCGGCTTTTAATCTTGAGATTATTTGGCTTTTATATTGGCTTGGAATATTGAATTGTTTCATGTTCGGAAATGTGGTGTCAAAGCTATAAAACCATCGATCAATAACATGGTTTAACAAATTGTAGGTCAAGAAAAAAAAATGATTAATTTGACCCAATTAAAACACGATCACATGAGGTTTCTATACGGTAAAGTAAAAGCAAGAAAGGGGAATGTAATTCGAGTTACTTTCTCAGAATCTACGCGTATTCTGTTTATGGTTGAAAAGGAGTTTAATCGCTACAAGAACAACTTAACCTTCACTTATTTTGGTGGATTGAAAGATGAATCTCCATTTGATTTTGTGGCACCGAAGGCATCAACTTGGTTTGTGGTTGTAGAAAAAGGAAGCTATCATCAGCCTAAATCTATTCAAGCTAGTATTAGTTTAGTTTCTGCTGAACCAGTAACTGAAGCTCTTGAAGAACGCTCTGTTTCAGAAGACGAACCGCAAGTTGATTCAGATTCTAATGAAGAAGACGAAGAATAGAACATTCTTTTAGTTGGACAAACAAAAATTTGGCAGCCGGAGATTAATCTTCGGCTTTTTTTGTGCTTGTTAACATTCGACACCTATTTCTTCACTTTAGGTGAATTTACTATTGCTGAAAACTTGAAATCATTGCATCTTAGCGTCAGAGAAGTTCTTAAAAGAAGTTTTATTTCGTCTGGAGGCTTAACATTATTGCGTAGCCGAAACTTGATTAACAAAGCTAGAATGGACCGGGAAGCTTGCTTGTGAC
>CAZWXC010000042.1:0-10229 GCA_964637935.1 uncultured Flavobacteriales bacterium
TGTCCCAGGTATAGATGTACTATTTTCTAGTTCTTGATTTGCTTGTCCAATGTATTGTGTAAGCTCATGATTATCCCGAATTCGACTGCCTGTTGAGGTAACAATAGGGTGGATTAATTTTTGAATACTTTCTATTTGGTGAGGACTTAAACCAATCCCCATATCCCTCACTCGTGCAATCCATCTCCCACTATCTGGTGCTTTTAAAATTTCAGCAGCTACATCAATACACTCATGTTTTTGAAGTGGGTGATGTGGATCCGCATTTTCATTATGGACTCCTCCAGCTGTAATTTGATATAAACCTCCTAAAGCCTCATTTTGTGCACCTCTTATTAGTGTCACAGGAGATTTTAATTCTACTAGTTTTGCTTGGCTTGCTTGGAAAAGGACATTAGAACTTAAATAATGATGAGGCCGTCCATCTTTTGGCACTGCTAGTTGCTTGCCATCAGAGATAAGGTGTGTATCAGTTACACTGTAACATTGTATTGGTGCCGATGGAATTGTTTCAATGCTTCTTTTCTGTGATGTTTTATTTGTGACAGATCTAAATGAAAGGGCTTTAGTTCCCATCAGGTCAGCTTCTTTCTCTAGCCCAATATCATCATTAATGCTTACTTTTCCTTTTAGTTGCTTGGTGGGGGCAACTCTTCCCTGCTTTTGTTGTACGACATGCCAAGCCTCATGTGGTAGGTGTTTTTCCTGACCAGGTCCAAGATGGATACGGTTTCCTTGGGCGAAGGCATGAGCGCTTAATTGAGCTGGCTTTGAAGAATTGTAATGAACCTTTACATCATCCATGGAGTAGCCACTTAGATTTTCAACTCCATCTTTCAACTTGTTAGGGAGCCCTGTCTTATTTACTTTTTGTTGCGCAACCTCATTATCAGAACTGCTAATCATGGATTGAACCTTGAGCTGGGTACTGGTGCTAGCACGCTTGTCATCAAATTGGCTTGTTTGTTTTTTTAAGTGAACAATTTGAGGTGGTTGAGGTCGGTTTTTTCGCTCTTGATCGTACATAGGAACTTAGGTTTGATACTAATTTAGGATTATCTTCCTATTGAGATATGGGTGCTAAATGATATTGCGTAAGAATCAGATGAACCTCACTCAGGAAATCATTTCTGTAAATAATCAACAATAAGTAGGTGGTTCTCTCAAATCAAGGCAGTAACTTAACTTCTCGAGTCTTTGAAAATCTCTTGACCAGTTGCTCCGTCAACAATTAGTAGTTCAAGTCGATTGTTCTTCTGCTTTATCTTTCCAATTTTGACAAATTCATCGAGACGTGAGTTCCATCTTGTTTGCATGCTTTTTTTTACTGGTTGACTCATGTTGTTAAAATGTTTTAAAGCGTCACTATTTTCTTGGAGGACTACCCGTCCGAGAAGGTTCATGCCATTATATGTTTTTGCCCGGTCGCTGTCGGTCAGTTGGGTTAAGGCACTGTCGATGTTTTCTATTACTCTAGGCCATTTTCCAGTAACCAGTTTACTTTCACCAACCTTGGTAAATTGTCCCTGTTGGTTTTTTTCCCAAACATCAGGTTCGGTTTTGGTGTCTAAACCAAATCCAACCTGGGTAGCGTGAGCAATATTGACTCCGTTGTTGAACATGTGTTGAACCAAGTACCACTCTTCCAGTTTTCGATCTGAAGCTAGGTATGTCTCGCGAGCCCATTCTTCTGAACCAGGCACCGTATCATTTTTTCCAGTTGGACCATTAACAGTTCCACCACGGATGTCATGTTGAACAGTCGATACCTTGTTTTTTATTTCTTCCAAAGCGGCCGGACTAGCAAACATTTGGATCGTGCTGTCAATTCTGCCCACAGCAGACTCTGCTCGTATAGGCAAATTCGAGTTTCGTTGAACGACATTCCTATTTGATTCTTTAAGAATGCTAATGGTGTTTTGTTGGTCTCCTCTACTGGACCGATTATCCGCAAACTGCATTGTTTGCTGATTTGGTTTTCTGGAATTCAGTGGAGAGGATGTTGTGTTGACCTTTGGTCTGATTCGCATACTTTACTTATTGGATTACCAAGATACGCAGGCTGTAGTCAATTCTATTTGGTTTAATAAGTAATAACTTAAAATGGGGGAAAACCCTCATGACATAAATTGACGCTCCACAAGCTTATGTTGAAGGGCAAAGAGCACCAATCCCACAACATTTTTCACTTTGGTCTTTTCGAATAGGTTAGAGCGATGACGCTCCACGGTCTTATTAGATATAAAGAGTTTTTCGGCTATTTGATCCGTAGTGCATTGTTCGCAGATCAGTCCAAGCACATCAAGCTCTCGGTCTGTCAGACCATGCAAGAGCATGGTCTTTTTTTCTTGATCGTTTAAATCCGATTTTTTCAGTCCTATAAGCTGAATGTCATCGAAATAGAAACCTTCTGAGTTTACTCTTCTTATGGTGCAGAGAAGTTTAGCAATACTCACATTCTTAGGCAAGTAGGAAGAAGCGCCCAGCTTAACCATTTTAGAAATCAGTGTCTTAGAATAGTGAGAACTCAGACCAATAACTTTAGTATCCGTTTTTTGCTTGAAAATTTCTAGGGTAAGTTTTATGCCATCCACCTTCGGGAGGTTTATATCAAGCAAGATTATGTCTGGTTTTTCTACATCGGGATTTTTCCATGCTGCAAGAAAGTCATGTGAGCTATTAAAACTTTGGGAAACCTTCAAATCCTCTTCTTTTGAAAGTATCACGCCAAGTCCCTGTGCGAAGAGTACTTCGTCATCAACCAACCATAAATTGATCATGTATGGTGTTTTTTGAAATGAATAAAGAAACTCAGACCCGGATGTGCGTCTTCAATGACCATTTCGCCCTGGATAGAATCTAGGCGCGAGCGAATATTCATAAAACCCATACCAGACTTGCGCTGGAGTTCGTTCTTATTCCCAATCCCATTATCAGCATAAACCAGTGTGTATTTTTCGCTGTTTTTTGCCAATTCTATTCGGATGTTAGAGCACTGTGCGTATTTTAAACTGTTGTTTACCAATTCCTGAATTATTCGATAAATCTGAGTGGAGGTATTGTTAGAAAATTCACGATCCTCAAATTCTGAATGAAATTGTAGTTTGAGTGTTTCACTCTCGTTGATTTCGCATAACTCTTCGATTGCGGTGATCAAACCGAATTTTTCTAATATTACAGGAAAGAGATCATGCGCTATTCGTCTTGTATCTTCTATAGCAGAGGAGAGAATGTTTTTTGTAATCTGAAGCTTAGACAACTTGACGGAGGAGGTTGTTTCTTCCATTTCATACATGTGCAGGCTCACGATTCCTAATTTAGAACAAATGGAATCATGTATTTCTCTCGAGAACCTCACTCTTTCTTTTTCGATCGTTCGAAGCGTATGCTCAAGTAATTCTTTCTTGTGTTGCACCTCTAATTGCTCTCTTCTCAGTTTTTCATTGTTTATTCTTTTGCTGGATTCATACATGGTAAAAAGCACAAAGACCACCAAAACAAGCATTCCAATGGCTATCAGGAATATGATTCGGGTTAATTCTGAACCTTCCATGAGGCATTGAATCTAATTTCGGACATATACAAAATCAACGACATCCAAAAGGCAGATGCATTAAAGAGCCACAGGTAAACTTGATCGTTGGCAGCAATAGATGACAACAAGTTGCCAAAAGAAAATACCACCATACTTACAATAGCAGATAATATCAAACCAAAATGAATGAGCTTAGAAAGCTGCTTTCTTTCAAAATAAAAGAGGTAAAGCTCCCGGAGGCTTAACACCATTAGGTAGAGTTTTAGTCCAAAAAAACCTACAACATTGAAGGTATCAAAATCATACATGAAAAGACTACCGAAAGTCATGACAAACAATGCGAATAGTGAGCCACTTAGTATAAACCATAGATCACTTTTTTCCTTCTGATTGGCTAGAAAAAACAAGGTTAGTATAAGCCATTCTACATAGCAGAA
Source organism: uncultured Flavobacteriales bacterium (assembly GCA_964637935.1). GTDB lineage: Bacteria > Bacteroidota > Bacteroidia > Flavobacteriales_G > Salibacteraceae > SHAN690. Next base: position 3,973 of record CAZWXC010000042.1, read on the forward strand.
ACCATGTAATAGGGATAAGTTGTTCTCTCCATTAAACCATAAAATTTTTCCGATTATTTCTACACTGAATAAACTGAATAAGTAGAGGGAAAAAAGCTTCGCCCATTTATTCGCTCTTGAGAACTTTACACCAAACATCATGCTGGCAATAGCCAATAACAATAAGGTAATGCCAGCTATGATGGTGTAAATAATCATTAATCGAATAGGTTAGTTTAATGGGCTATTTGGAGCGCATGTAGGAGGACATGGAGTAGTGAAATCAAATACGTATTGACCATTTTCATAATCAATCATATCATTGCCTTGAGCATCCACTCCAACAAGTAAAAGTTTCTTTTCGCCATCTTCTGATGCTGCAAGATAGGCGCGAACACTAGTTGCTCCTTCAGCGAGAATCTGGGTTAGATCTACCAAAGGAATGTTAAAGGCTTTGATATATCCTTCTCCAAATTTTTCATTTGCGATTGCTCTCCAGTTGGCCGATTCTTCTTTGGCAACATCTAGTGGTAGTACATTTTGATTAGTCATACGTGCTTGGGTTTTATTTTTATAATTACTGAAAATCTAAAGTTGCACCAATGAAAACGATTTTGCAATAGTATAAAGAGGACGAGTTTCTAGCTTTTCTTATTGAAGCTGTAAAACTTATCCTTGACTTTAATGAACGGTCAATGCTTGCTTGATACTTTTAAACAGCACTATTCAAAGGAAGCTTACAAGATAGCTAGTACAAACACTTTAAGGCAGAGGTTGAGCAGGTAGTAACCCCCAAAACGTAATTCACTACAGGAGACAAGAAACTACCCTGTATTCTAGGAAATATGAGGTGGGATCCCAGAAACCGTTAGTAGGTCATTGTTCACCAACAAATTATTAGAAGGAGCGCCCTCACAAGATATTCTGAAGTTGTGCGGACACAAGTCAGAACGCACCTTCGCGCTACATAAAAATCTATTCTGAATTGCGGCAGGGTAGTATCGGGGGGGGTATGTTACACCATAGCTAGTTCTGGCTATTGTGGCTTAAACTTGATTGGTGCATATTTGAAAACCGATCAACCCAGAATACCCTATGAGCTCATATTTCAATGAAGATTCACGCGTGAAAATCCCGACCATACTCCGCTTGAAGAAGTCCGGGTACGAGTATTTGTCTTTGAATGAAAGTGGTGCTTTGTTTGTATTCGCTTTCAAAAGGAATAGATTATATGATGCTGAAGCCCTCTTGGGTTTGGAGGGCAAAAAAAGAGGGATAAAAAATCTCTTGTTTGATTCGAAGCATATAAGTCAGACACTACCATCGGAGTCAATGCAACACCTCAAAGCCAAAGTTTTCTTAATGCATTCCATGATTCGACAAAATTCAAAGCAAAATTATAAACTCATTGAGCATCGGGATTGGCTTTTGCCGATGCTTACGAATGGGCAGGTGAAAGTGAAAACGGAGAAAGGGTATGAAGAGGTTGATGGGGAGTTGAGAATGGTGGCGGAGTCAGGAAGGAGTAATAGTTAAGACAAAATCAGGTCATAGTTAACGTTTAGCTAAGAATAAAATGAGACATCAAAAATTAAGCAATAATGAATCAAAATAGCGCAATCTATGCTGATGTCGTAGAATACTTACTTAAGCTTGGGTATTCAAAAGATTCCATCCTTTTTGAATATGAAACCAGAGGTCGTAAGCGAGTTGATATTGTTGTTGAATTTGACCAAAAGATTTTTATTGCAATTGAAGTGAAAGACTCGAATAGATTACCCCTTAGGAATTTAAAGGATGTCGCCTATGATCCCATCGCAAGAATGCTTCAAAAACAAGCTCATGAATTAGGGGCTAGATATTTTATTCTGAGTAATGGTGTAAAACATATTTGGTTGAGAACTGGAGAGGAAGGACGCCCAGAGATTATCGAGGCAATATCTAACCCGTATGAGAAAAGTCAGCATGAAATGGCTGTTCAAAAAATACTTTGGCATATCGCCAGTGTCTCAAGGGATTCCCAAATGGATGCCAACAGCAGGATTCAACTTATTACGAGTATCCTATACAACGAATTACTAGGAGAGCATGAGAATGTTGAGAAGTCTTATTTCGAACCTCACATGGAAAACCCTGCTTCCTATTTTTTTGATCAAAAATCGGATTATGTAGTAATTCGAACTAGAGAAATGATGCAACAACGCGGATTCTTACTGACCGAGAATAAGTCCCAAGTTGTTGCTCTTATTGACCGTCTTTTAACTGAAAATCAAAATTGGTCAGTTCCAAGATGGTTGGCCGATTTTATGGTAAGGCTATCAGAACCTCTTCCAAACAAGCATTATGCTTGTCTGATGTCCAGTTATGGTGTGTTTGAAGCATCAGTATTGTTCAATGGAGTCAAGCATTTAGATCAATACTATTCGGATCCCAAAGAAACTTTTTGGAGGCGAAGCGAACAGCTACTTTGGCACAAGAGTGACGGAGACCTATATCTTGAGCCTAATTTATTTGAGGGTGATTTCAGAAAGGACAATTTTCAAAAGTATGATACTTTATTAATGGCTCCGCCATTTAATGTAAGGATTGAATCGAGTTTATCTACCAGTCAGAAAAATAGTAATTCAATTTACATTAATGCGGCAATGGAGCTTTTGAAGCCGAGCGGCAAGTTGATCTTAATTGTTCCCGATAGTTTTCTTTTCTCTTCTAATTTTGAGGAGAACCGAGCAAATTTGCTTAAAATCGGATATTTAGAATCGGTCATTAGCTTACCTGTGAAAACATTTTACCCATGGGCACAAGTAAAGACTAGCATTTTGATATTGGTAAATCAAACCCAATCAACCGAACGCAGTTGTTTTATGGCCGCTCTTGATCATACACCAAAGAATTATTTGCAAAACAGCAAAACAGCACTTTTATTAAATAAGGTTTTAAGTAACTATCAAAGATTTTTAACTGGACGTGATTTTAAAAAGGATAGAAGTGGATTCATTGTGCCAAAGATCGATCCAAGTAATTTTCATTTTTCCAATTATTGGCTCAAAGCGAATTCACAGGAGAGTGAATGGGAGAGCAAAGGATATCAATTATTCCCTTTAGGCGCAGTGGCGAATTCTATAAAGAGGGGATCACAGCTTCTGGAATCCAAGGATGGGGAGTTGGCATATATCGGCCCTGGGGCTATTCGTGAATTTGATATCCGAAAAGAGTTTATTTCGGCAACGTCAGCAGAAAAACTCCCTCGAAACGTTGAAATAGCAAAGGAAGGAGCTGTTCTTCTGAATGGAATTGGAAGTCAAAGAGGTAAGGCTGCTCTAGTTAGTGCAGACTGTGCAGGGTTGGCCTTGAATCGACATGTGATTTCCATAATTCCTAATGAGAATATTTTAGAACCAGGCTACCTAGTTGTCGCTATGAATAGTGGTTTTGTTCAAAACCAACTTTATGATCAATCGACAGGTTCAGTAATTCAAAGTATTTCGCTGCGAGCTCTCGACTCAGTTTTGGTCCCTGTACCAAATAGAAAAACCCAAATACGAATCGCTGAGAAATTCGCAGGAGTGAATCGACAAATATCTCAAACTTCAGAGAAGCTAACTCAGCTAGAAGCATCACGTAGTGGACGATTGTTGAAATTTTGGGAGGAGGTACGAGAATGAAGTGTTTTCCGAAAATAAGCAGGCAAGAAACACAAAATTGCTTTGACAGAGTTAGTTCGCTATTCAGTGGATGTAAAGAACAATTAATAAATGCAGCAGCATTAGCAACCATAGGTAAACCCAGGCCAATTGTCTATTCAACAACAAAAGGTGTCGACACCCAAATTGGTGAAATTAGACAGCGTGTTGGCCTCATTGGAGAACGAGAAGGCCAAAATGTGCTAATTGGAATTTTAGAATCACTTTGGGAGGAGTTACTTAGAAACTCATTGCCAGGTGTTACAACTGAGGGCTTTTTTAATTGCACAAGATTGGACTTAGGAAGTAGAGGAAGTATCGAATATTCAATGGAAAAGCAGTGGCTTTGGTGTCGAAATGTTAATCTTGATAATGAGGAAGTAGCATTATCACTGTCGCTTCGAGGCAAGGGCCTCAGCAATGAGATTATAGTTCCAGAATATGTAGTTGCCAATTTACAGCAAGCCATTTCTGCTTTTCACGAAGGTCAATTCGGAGCGTGCTTATCTCTCGCATCAATTTCCTTAGAAAGTACATTAAGAGACGCGCTGGTTATAAAGGGCTATACTTATGCACCTCATGTTCCTGCAAAAGATGTATACAGCAAAAGTGATATACATATTAGTCGGTTGCCAACTGGTTATTCGGTTAGTTTTCCTACTGCTATGCCTAGGATGATTGGTGATTTCTTAGCCAGCTCCACTGATCCTACTCATATCGTGGCGAAGATTAAGCGCATCAAGCATAATGAGAAATTTGTACTCCAACTTGAAAATGTTGATGGCCTTGTAGATTACTGGAGTTCTGATAGCATTACTGCGCGTGGGACAAAAATTGGAGGACTGGGAAAAGCTCTACAAGTAGCAAGAAATGATGAAGATATTATTGACACCACAATTTTTCCTATGGATTTAGATAAACCCATTAGCGATATAAGGAACAATCTTATTCATCTTTCAGGAGATGCTATGTCAAAAGAGGTTTATGAACTATCAAATGGTAAACTAACATTAGAACAATACCTTGAAAACAAAGAGCTTGTTTTTGATGCTCTTTCGTCCATCATCAATATTGTGAATGACTTATATTTCAAAATAGCTTCTCGAACATTATGAAAAAAGAATGTATAGCTATAATTCCATAATATTAATAAATGACACATCCAGAAGAGTTTAAGGGTTGGTATTCACTAGTTCAAGACTATCATGAATATCTAGAAAGTCTTGAATATGCAGCAACAACTTCAACATTGTATGCTTCCAATGCCCAAAAGCAGATTAGTTTATTAGAGTCTAAACTTGGTGCGCAAGTTGTCAAGAGTTTTACTGAAGCAGCTCTGAAGAATATTCTTGTCAATCTATCTCATAAGTACAAAGGGTATCAAACTTTCTCAACATACGTCCTAGAGCTAATAGCAAGGAAGTATTGGGCTTTGGGCTTTGATAGTAACCAAGAGGACTTATCCTCGTTTAAGGAGAATCACTATTGGCAAGCGTTGCACTATTCGAGAGAAGACACAGCTAGTATCGCAATTAAAATGCATCGATATTTTGATGAAATAAAGGATGGAGATTATGTCTTAATAAAAGGACATGGTGGTTCTTCAGATATCATTATTCATTATGCGGGTATTGTGAAGTCGATAGACTATAAATCTAAAAGAATAGACTTTTTTCCAAGGGTGATTGATCTATACCGAGGGAAGGCGCCTTCTGGAAGTGGTGCAGGAAATTGGTTTGAAACAATTGTGCAAGTCAAAAAGACTGAAGCTATTCACAAACTCTTTAAAGTTAATCCAATGTCCTATTCTGAAGAAGTATCAAATAACTACCAAAATGAGAACAATATTGTTTCTAATGATGAGCCGATGAACCAAATTCTATACGGTCCTCCCGGTACTGGTAAGACTCACTATTTGAGATCCAAATTTGAAGAACTTACGGAAAGTGTTATTGAACTTTCAAGAGAACAATTTTTACTAGAAATCACCAAGAAACTGACTTGGTGGGAGACTCTTGCAGTTGCTCTTCTGGAAGAAGGAAAAGCATCTGTTCCTGAATTAATGGAACATGAACTTATTAAAGCTCGATTCGCTCATTCTAGAGGTAAAGTTCGCACGCAAAGGCTTTGGTCACCGCTACAAATTCATACTGTAGATGAGTGTGTAAACGTTAAATTAACGGATGAAAGAAGGTCTTCAAATAGAGTTTTTTACAAGGAGTCTGATTCATCGTGGAGACTTGCTGATAAGGATCAATTCAAGTCGAATTATCCAGAAATATCACTCATTTCAAAGAAAGTTAATGATGGCCCTGAAGCAGATGAGATTAAGAAAAAGTATGTGTTTACAACTTGTCATCAGAGCTTATCTTATGAAGACTTTATTGAGGGAATTAAACCATCTATGATTGAAACAGATGAAGAGGAAGTGCAATTGACGCTAGGGTATAAAATTGAGGAAGGCATATTTTATGAAGCTTGTAACGAAGCTTCAAGACTCGCGTACCGCCAACAGTTCGGCTCTTGCTAGTATGAATAACTATAGACTAGGCACATCAACTTCTGGACTTTATCCAGATCACAAGTTTGAAACCA
>CAZWXC010000043.1:0-10164 GCA_964637935.1 uncultured Flavobacteriales bacterium
AGAATCGCTTAGAAACGATGGTAGAATTTGGGTTCCGAAGAACCTAAAAGATGTGGAAGCTATCCGCTCAGGCAAAATGAAGCCGACTCAATTAAAAGAGGAAGACAGAGATTATTATTTGGAAAGACGCTATCCAGCATTTGGCAACTTAGTGCCACGTGACGTTGCTTCTCGCGCTGCAAAAGAGCGTTGTGATGCAGGTTATGGTGTGAACAAAACAGGAGAAGCGGTTTACTTAGATTTTTCTGCGGCCATTATGCGCTACGGTAAAGAAAAGGCTCATACATCACACATTCATAATGCAACCGATGCACAAATTCGCGAATTGGGTGAAAAAGTGATCGAAGCAAAGTATGGTAACTTGTTTCAGATGTATGAAAAAATTACAGACGACAATCCATACAAAACACCAATGATGATTTACCCAGCGGTGCACTACACCATGGGCGGATTGTGGGTTGATTATAACTTAATGACTACCATACCTGGTTGCTACGCTACTGGTGAATCTAACTTTAGCGAGCATGGTGCTAACCGTCTTGGCGCATCTGCTTTGATGCAAGGTTTGGCTGACGGTTATTTCGTATTGCCTTATACCATTGGTGATTATTTAGCTTCTGACATCAGAACAGGTAAAATATCAACCGACACTAAAGAATTTGAAGAAGCCGAAAGCGAAGTTAGAAATCGCTTAGGAGCTTTGATAAACAATAAAGGAACCAAGTCTGTTGACCATTTCCACAAGCGCTTAGGTAAAGTAATGTGGGATAAAGCAGGTATGGCAAGAAATGCCCAAGGCCTGCAAGAAGCAATGGATGAGATCAGACAAATTCGTGAAGAGTTTTACAAAGATGTTTTTGTTCCAGGATCTGTAAACGAGTTTAATCCTGAGCTTGAAAAAGCAACAAGAGTTGCCGATTTCTTAGAACTTGGTGAGCTTTTCGCAAAAGATGCCTTAGATAGAAACGAATCTTGTGGTGGTCACTTCCGTGAAGAATCTCAAACAGAAGAAGGCGAAGCTTTGCGCGATGACGAAAACTACGCTTTTGTTTCGGCTTGGGAATGGACAGGTGATCCACGCAATTCAGTCCTTCACAAAGAAGAATTGAAATTCGAAAACATCGAATTAAAGCAAAGAAGCTACAAGTAGAACATCACATTGGTTTAAAGAAAAAAGTTAAGAGACATGAATCTTACATTAAAAATCTGGAGACAAAAAGGTCCATCTGCAAAAGGAGAAATGAAATCCTACCAGGTGTCTGAAATATCTGAACATATGTCTTTTCTTGAAATGATGGACGTGCTCAATGAGCAACTCATTACTAAAGGAGAAGAACCTGTAGCATTTGATCACGATTGCCGCGAAGGCATTTGTGGTATGTGCTCTATGTATATCAATGGCGAGCCACACGGTCCAGATCGTGGGGTTACTACTTGCCAATTGCACATGCGTAAATTTAAAGATGGAGACACCATTCATATTGAGCCTTGGAGAGCAAACGCTTTTCCTGTGATCAAAGATTTGGCGGTAGATCGTAGTGCTTTTGATAGAATTATTCAAGCTGGTGGTTACGTTTCGGTAAATACTTCTGGTAATTCTCAAGATGCTAATGCTATTCCAATTCCAAAAGAAAACGCTGACTTAGCTTTTGATGCTGCTACTTGCATCGGTTGTGGTGCTTGTGTTGCAGCTTGTAAAAACGCGTCAGCCATGCTGTTCGTATCAGCGAAAGTTTCGCAATTGTCTTTGCTACCACAAGGTCAGGTTGAAGCAAAAGATCGCGTGCTAAACATGGTAAACCAAATGGATGAAGAAGGTTTTGGTAACTGTACCAATACTGGAGCTTGTGCTGTAGAATGTCCTAAAGGCATTTCATTAGACAACATCGCTAGAATGAATCGTGAATATTTAAGTGCTTCTATTTCGAAATAAGAAGCTCAAATAAAACTCAAAAGAAAGGCCGGCATTTCATGAATGTTGGCCTTTTTGATTATCAGTGCAGTCTGTTTTTAAAACCTCAATCCGTCTGACGGAATATACCTTCCTTCTATCAATTCTTGCTCTCGAGCTTGCCGCACGAATAGAACCGTTCCGCGAAAGCGTAATGATTTTCCTGCTAAAAAGTGATTTTGATCTAAAATAAAATATTGTTCTGTTTTCAGAGAAACGATACCTGTGTATTTCTCACCATCCAACAAAAGTTGCAGTCGATCGCCAATCTGCATTAAATCAAATGGATAATTTTCATTTTCGGCCAACTCATCTGCAAATATTTGCTTGAGTTTATCATCTTGATAAGCACCATAAGCGCGCGAAGCATCTAATTCAAAATCAAACACTGCGCCCGCTGGCAGACCTTCGAGCTCAAATTCAAATGCAGGAAGCATTTTACCAGAGCCAAACAAAAACTGAAGCGGATATTCCGCTGTCATTTGTTCTATCATTTGATGGTTATGACTTTCGTCAAAAAGTTGATAGGACAGTTCCACCACTTTTCCGTTGCCAATAATCTGTGATTGCATGCTTTATAAACCCAGAAAAAAAGGCAATGTTTTTATCATCGATCAATTGGGCAAAACTGTTGATAGATAGTTGTGTTTATTAACGTGTGATGCCAAAAGTCATTCTATTTTTGCGCCCCTTTCGACCTCGATATATATGCTTCACTATCCAAACTCGATAAGTTCAAAATTGCCAAAAGTTGGCACTACCATTTTTACAGTAATGAGCAAGTTAGCTCAAGACTATAATGCGGTAAACCTTTCTCAGGGATTTCCTGATTTTGCAGTTTCTGAAGAACTCATTGACTTGGTTCACAAGCACATGAAAGCGGGCAAGAACCAATACCCGCCTATGGCAGGTGTAATGGCTTTGCGCGAAACCATTGCTGATAAAATGGAAAAGGCCTACGGAGCTAAATATGATCCTGAGGCAGAAATCACGATTACTGCAGGTGGCACTCAAGCTATTTTCACCGCAATTATGGCTACGGTTTCTGAAGGCGATGAGGTGATTATTTTCACTCCTGCTTATGATTGCTATGCACCAGCTGTAGAACTTGCAGGTGGAAAACCCGTTTATGTGCAGCTAAAAAACAGCGATTATAGCATAGACTGGAAACAGGTGAAAAAAGTGGTGACGCGCCACACCAAAATGATTTTGATCAACACGCCACACAACCCAAGTGGTGCTATTATTTCTGAAAAAGACATTCAGGAACTCATCAAAATCACAAAAGACAACGACATTATTATTTTGAGTGATGAGGTGTATGAGCACATCGTGTTTGATGGCGAACAACATCTTAGCATGGCTCAATATCCTGAGTTAATCAACCGCTCGCTGATCGTTTACAGTTTTGGTAAAACGTTTCATGTTACAGGTTGGAAAACAGGCTATATCGTAGGACCAGAAAACTTGATGGCCGAATTCAGAAAAGTGCATCAATACAATGTATTTACGGCCAACGGTCCAATACAATACGCACTGGCTGATTTCATGCGCAACGCTGACAACTATTTACATGTAGCTGATCAATATCAAAAAAGAAGAAACATCTTTTTGTCTGCTGTAAAAGCATCAAGATTTAAAGCCAAACCAACCAAAGGAACCTATTTTCAATTGCTTGATTATTCAGCAATTAGTGATGAAGATGATATTGATTTTGCCAAACGATTGACGGCAGAATTTAAAGTTGCATCAATCCCGGTATCCGTTTTTTATCACAATCCGGTTCAAAATCACGTGTTAAGATTTTGTTTTGCTAAAGAAGAAGAAACACTTTTGAGGGCAGGCGAAATCCTAACCAAGATATGACAGCGATAAAAGACTTACGCATTACACTTGTTCAAGCAGATTTAGTTTGGGAATCAAAAACCCAAAATCTCTCGCATTTTGAAGCACTGTTAATCGATCACAATCCTGATTCAGACATCATTGTACTGCCCGAAATGTTTGCCACAGGTTTTAGTATGAATGCGCCTGCTCTTGCCGAAACTGAAGATGGTGAAACTGTGACCTGGCTGAAAAACCTAGCTAAAAAGCACCATTGTGTTTGCACTGGAAGCATCATTACCAAGGATGGCAATCACTACTACAATCGTTTGTATTGGATGCGACCAGACGGCACTTTCGAGACATACGACAAGCGACACTTGTTTTCGTTTGCCAACGAAGAAGCACATTATTCTGCAGGTCAAAAACGGCTCATTGTTGAGCTCAATGGCTGGAAAATTTGCCCCTTGATTTGCTACGATTTGCGTTTTCCTGTTTGGAGCAGAAACCAAGATTTAAACCGACCCGAAGCTGCAACAGCATATGATCTTTTGATTTATGTAGCCAATTGGCCCGAAGCCAGACGAAAGCCTTGGCAAACCCTTTTGGAAGCACGCGCGCACGAAAACCAAGTTTATGTGGCTGGTGTAAATCGTGTAGGACTAGATGGAAACAAAATAGTGCACAGCGGGGATAGTGGCGTTTACAGCCCAAAAGGAGATCTTTTATCACACTTCCAATCACACCAAGAAGGAGTAGAAACCATCACGCTTTCTTACCAAGAGCTTAGCGATTTCAGAGAAAAATTCACGGTTTGGAAAGACAAAGACCGTTTCGAGCTTAAAATCTAACGCGGTTCATCCAAGGAATTGAATTTCCAGAACTACCTTTTCCAAGCTCTGTCAATCTGTAGGAAATAGCAATCCCAAAATTGAAGTAACCATCGTTTGTATCCGGGTTTCCGCGGGTTTGACTCGGTGTTCCTTTTGGCTGGCCATTCAATATTCTTGCATAAGCCAAGTCTGCAAGCATTTGTGGATTATCTGCTTGGTTCAAATCCGCTACATCTATGTGTGAACCGCCTCCAACGTCATCCAGATAATCTGTTTGAGCCATGGTGTAATATCCATAAAAATCGACCGTGGTTCTTTGCCCAGTAGTAATGCTTATTTCACCACCCAATTTCAATCCCAAAGCCCAACTTCCATAAGGATCTGGATAAGATGCATTATTCAAATATTGACCTTCGGTGCCCAATGCTCTTAAATCAATCATTTGCCCTTTGTACTCGCGCATCGGTTTGAAATTAAGAAAGCCCAAACCAGCCACCAATTTTGGGTAAATTATCGTTTTGATAGAACGTGTAACGCGTTTATTATGGTTTAAAAGAGTCAGCTTTACTAGGAATTCAACATCGTGGGTTCTAGTGGTAAATTCATAAGCTCGATTCTGCAAAACTGGACTTACTAACGTGTCGTAACCCGAAAGACCACCAAAAGTGTAGCTCGCCTGAAGCGCAATTACACGCTTGTATTGAGTCATTATTCTCGCCCCAACAGATGCTTGCATATATCCGTTTGCAGGTAGTGAAGTCTTTTTCAATTCGCCCACATAATACATGGTTCCGACTGATGGCCCGGCATAGGTGTGCCAATCGCGCTTTTTGTATTGAGCTTTAGCCTCGCTTAAGAAGGCAACAAACCCAATAATCAGCGCTACCTTAAGTAGCTTCATAAATAACAACTCGTTTCTGTGTGGGTGCCGAAAATAACACTTTATTCTTCCACCAACCAATCGATTTCGTTGGTCCAATTTGCTCTAACTTCAATAGGTTGGTCGTAGAACAAAATCCGCTCAGGTTGTTGTTTCAAATCATAAATTCCAGAATCCCAAACTCCATTGCCATTTTCGTCAAAAATGATTTGTATTTGATACGTGCCAGCTTCTAAATTGGTGTGGACTACCGTTCCTTTCGCTTCCACTTGCTGTGCGTCTATCACATTGCCTTTGCTGTCAAGTAATTGCCAGATATATGGCATTTGAACTGGCAGTGTATGATTGATGGTGAGCACGCCCATTTCTTCTTCCTTGTACATCGAAAACTTAATGTGAGTACTATCTATCACTTGACCATAAAAATCCACTACACTTCCTTTTGGAAAATAGATGTCGTAATTCACATCAGGAACAAAGGTGTAATTGACGCTCAAAGAAAAGTTGTTGCGCGACAAATATTCGCCAAAAGCAATGGTATCATTGGCTGTATACAACATAATACTGTCTGTTTTTAGCAGCGCAATGGGTGTTTCAGAAATCAATTCTAACGACTGATTTGGGAAAAGTTTATTGCTAAAATTCTTTGTTAGAACAAACCCTTTATCGCCTTTTTGCTTCTTGCCTTTTCCAATTTTGGCTACATATTTTCTAAAGAAAACAGTATCGGCCGCACCATCCATTATTACTTCAAATTTTAGCGAATCATACTCCTTTATTTCTTCAAACCAATACACCACAGAATCTGACTCAGGTGCCCAATTTTCTTTCCAAACGCTTACATCGGTTCCGTCAAGGGCATTAACCACCAACTCTTTCACTGGCTTGTTAAAACTCAAATAAATTCCTCTATTGGTAAGCTGTCCGCTTCCTTTCAAATACTGGTTTGTGTCTTGTTGCACAAACAGTTTAAATACCGTTTCAATCTGTTTTAAAGGGCGTTCAATCTTAGCCGAATCTACTTTTGAAGTATCTACTGCCATCGAAACAGAATCTTGAACCAATGAATCCAAAGCATTGGTATCCTTGATAATACGCGGCTTCGGAACATATACTGCCGAAACTAATGTGTCGCTAAAAGCAATGCTTTCTCGTGGCAAATCATACTTATAGCCTTTATTGATCGGTAGCAGCACAAATGCTTTGTAATCACCTTTGGCCAAATATTGAATCTTATACAATCCATCTGCATCCGTCTTTGCGAAATAATCTGGATTTCGGGTTTTGGGTAATGAATCGATATTTGCTCTGTAAAGCATTACCAAAGCATCTTCTACCGGCTTTAGTGTAAAAGCGTTGATCACTTTTCCTGATTGTGAAAAAGAGTCGATATAGCTTCCTGTAGAAAACACAAAAATGTTACTATCCAGCGGGTTTCCTTCATTCAGGTCTTTGATTCCTTCGCCCATTTGAAACATATAAGTAGTGTTTCCAGCAAGGGTGTCTTCCCAAGAAATCACCACTTTCTTACCCTTCATTTTTACCTCAGGATCTTTTTCTAGTGGTGGTGAAATCACTATTTCATTGATCAAAGATTGTGTTACCACATACTCATCAAACTCCAATATGATTTCATTTTCATGATAATCTACTGACTCATTTAATGGATAGCTTGACAAAATTTTTGGCGGAGTAACGTCTTTATCGCCTCCAGTTGGCGCAATTTGCTTAGCGCAAGCCACAGCTAACAGTGCTAAACACGCAATGCCAAATGCTTTAGTAAATATGTTGCCCAATCCAGTCACAGAGTTGCTCTAAGTATTGTTTATCAATTGAATCAAATGTGTTTAGCTCGCTGCTATCTACATCCAAAACACCTTTTATGGTTCCATTTGCGCTGCGCAGCACTACCACAATTTCTGAGCGGCTATCGCCACTGCAAGCTATATGGCCAGGAAACTGATCCACATCTGGCACTACTAAGGTTTGGTTTTGCTGCCAAGCGCTTCCGCAAACACCACGACCTATGGCAATAGTCATGCAAGCCACCGGTCCTTGAAACGGGCCCAAGATCAATTGATTTTGCTTTACTAAATAAAAGCCTGTCCAAAAAAATGCTAAGGAATGGTGCAATGCCGCAGCAACATTGGCCAATACCGCAACTTCATCTCTATCATCGCCTATCAAGGCTTTGATTTGAGGTAAAAGCTGCTTATATTTTTGCGCCTTGCTTGCGGATTGATCTATTAAAATACTTTCTGCCATAAGTGGCGCCAAATATAGCCTTATCCATGGCTACACAATGCTGGGGCAAGCGATGGTTACCACAGAAAGCTTCACACCTGGCACAAGCAGCAAAGCCTTAGCACAAGCCTCAAGCGTGGCGCCAGTGGTTACCACATCATCAACCAAAAGCACATGTTTGTTGGCAATACGCTGCGGCTCCACCACACGAAAAAGTTCGTGAACGTTTATCCATCGGTCATACCGCCCTTTCTTTGTTTGCGATTCGTTTGCTTTAATACGCTGAACCGCAGTAGTTAAGTATTGCTTTTGCATGCTTTCTGCTAAACCAAGGGCAATATGATCACACTGATTATACCCTCTTACTTTTAAGCGCTTAGCATGCAGCGGAACTGGAACAATGCAGTCAATATCCTGATAAACCGATGCTGAAAGATGTTCTCCAAAAAGCCGACCCAGCATCTGCCCTACTTCTGGTCTATTGCTATATTTTAAGTGATGCAGCATTTCTTGCACTTTGCCGCCTTTGGTAAAATAGAGGAAGGAACAAGCATTGTGCAACGGAAGCCTTCCATAAAATGTTGCTGCAACAGTATTATCTGGGTAAGTCCAGTAAAGAGTACGGGGTAAATTTTCGATGCAATGTTTGCAAATGATGTGCTCGTTTTCATCTAAAGCATAAGAGCAACCAGCGCAATTGTATGGAAACAATAAATGCGTAAAGTCTTGCCAGATATGTGCTAACGAAGCCATTAACGCTAAAGTAGTTTATTCGTGGTTTGAATCAAATAAAAAACTTCGCTTTCGCGATAAGCGAACAATCTCAAATAACCAAAACATAAAAAAACCCCGCTTTTGCGAGGCTTTTTAAAGTATTTGAATGTCTTTTAAAACTTAGTGGCCACCGTGTTCGCCATGACCTTCGGCATGTTGTGTACCTTCATGATGTTCCATATCGTGTCCAGAACCATGGTCAGCACCTTCGTGCGAACGCGTAGTAGTAAGTGTAAATAATGTGAATACCAGTAGGCAAACTGCAATGCCACCCCAGAAAGAAGCTGATTTTGTCATGTCGTTAGAATTTGAGACCACGAAAATGGATAAATCCATTTGAAAAGGCTCACAATTAGATTGGAAAATATTTGAATGATCGGAAATGGATGGGGTTGTGAGGTTGACGAGACGTCCCGTTCGGTTTCAAAATGAATGTGGACTATAAGGAATTCCATGAACCTTGCAATAAATCTGATGACTCAATTCAGCATGAACTTCCATATCCTGAATTTCTAAATTCCAAACTTCCTCCTCTCCACCGAGAAGCAGTGAAATCACATTTCCAATACATTCGTTTAAACCTAGTTGCCGAGCATTTTCAAGATTCCGCCATTTTTCAAATTTATCAGTATCCAGTATTCCTTCTTTGTGTTCAACAAGCAACTGATTTAAAAATTGAGCGAGAGAAGTCTGTAATTTTTCATACTCACCGGTAACGATGTCGAATCTAAAAATCAATTCCTCTTTCTCAACTATTGCGTATTGACGGCCTAGCCAATCAAATGCGAAACACCAGAACTTGGATTTGATATTTGGGTAATAGTTTGAAAATGCTTTCGTCCAAATTGAGCAAGTTGATCTATTATGAAATCTGATTAAACCATACTCAAAAGAAGAGCCACCAATAGATTCAAAGAGTTCTTCAAGCTCCGAATCTAAAATAGGTTCAATGGATTCGTTTTGGATTGAATCCTTATTTGCATGAAATATTTCATCCTGCATAAAACTATCTTGAAATAAGTACTTCATTATTGCATTTATTAAACTCAATGATGATAAATATACATTTACTCAAGCTCGTCTCATTTGGTGATCAATTTTACTCCTGAAAACAAAAAAGACCTTCCGTTTTCGAAAGGTCTTTTCATATTATGTTACCCAGAACCCAATGACTCGGAAGGGTTAAAGGTTGATGATAAATTAATAAATGACTATACGAAATAATGAAGGCTTTAATTCGATTTATTACTGCTAAGTGGATTGATTTTTTAGGACTTTTTCATCTTTTAAGTTCCTTTTTATCTTATTTGGTTTTCGAAATTTGGTTCTGGGAATCCACCCGCCTTGCAATGTGGGTATTAAGCTACCTGGGAATATTGTTCGTATTAATTTGGGTAATCAAATTAATTGTTGAGAGAAAACTTAATTCTATTCAGATTCTTTCAATAGTATATTACTTGATATTTTTTGTGGCGGTTTACCAATCAGATTCTTGTTTTCAGTGTTAGCCCAGGCTGCCGCGCGAGTCCTCTCGCGTGGTTCAGTAGTATCTATCATCTTTCTCATTTTCTTGCAACGATTACATTATCCAAATATCCTTTTTCACCAGCATAATCTCGGGCACTGCTAAAGAGATAATCTTCAGGTTTGAAAACCAA
>CAZWXC010000044.1:0-10125 GCA_964637935.1 uncultured Flavobacteriales bacterium
TGCATCGTTTTTAGTAACCATCATTCTGCCTGAATCGCTCAATAAGCTATCTAGTGAAAGGCCATTGTTTTGAAAACTGCCGTTGGTAAAAAGTGGCTCAGTGTGGCAGCTATTGCATTTAGCTTTAAACAAATCGTAGCCGCGCGTTTCCTGTGCAGAAAAGGTAATTTCTCCGCGCTGCATTTGGTCGTATTTCGAATTATCCGAAACCAATGTGAGTTGAAACTGAGCTAGCGCTTTGAGCATATATTCTCCAGTAAGGTTAGAATCGCCAAAGGCTTGAAAACACCACGTTTTGTAGTTAGGATTTGGCGCTAATTTCTCCACTACTTCGGTAATACTAGAACCCATTTCGTTAGGGTGACTAATAGGTGCCAAAGCCTGCATGTCAAGATGATTGACCGCTCCATCCCACATAAAACTTTTGTTCCAAGCCAGGTTGATTAGCACAGGCGAGTTTCTAGTACCAATACGATCATCAATGCCGTGGCTTAGCTCGTGATCAACATGGGTAAATGCGGTGAAAGACAAATGACAACTTGCGCAGCTGATTGTGTTGTCTTTTGAAAGTGCAGGATCGTAAAACAAGTTTCGGCCGAGCCAAACTCCTGCTTCGGTAAGCGGGTTTCGGTCAGTATCGTAAGCAGGTTTTGGCCACGAATTGGGGTAAATTAGCTTTAATGGCTTTGATTGCCAAGTATGGCTTGCGGCTATTAATAGTGCACCAAAACCAAGTATCATGATTAGCCTTTTCATCATAGATTTAATGGCTGAAAAAGTGCTGCAAATGCTTTGCTCAATTGTGCCGCTGTTGCAGATGGACTCATGATTTTATAGGTTTCTTGTGCTTCGGCCTGGTTTAAAAATTCGCTAAGCGAAACACCAATATTCACGGTGTCAGAAATTGGAATAAATGCCGAAGTATTGTAGCAAGCATGCTCACCTGCGTATCCACCTAAGTGGTATTCAAATTTCTTAATGTGCGGGCTACTGAAGTTTCCTTCAAGCTTAATATTGATATAGCCGCTTTGCCAGCTCCAATACATGCCTTTGGTTGGGTCTAGCGCGCCACCCATTGCGCCAGAAACATTGGTAATGCTATCAATGCCCACACCAAACGTGATATAAGTAGCATTTTTAGGTTTAGTAGTGATAATATGCAGTGATTGAAGATCTTCAATATCTAATAAGTAAGCTTTGCTTTCAGTTGAAAGAAGCTTTTGATTTGCATCGAAAAACTGAAAATTACTCAGGTAAAACCGGCATTTTGAAAGATGGTAATTGTTATTCCCTGCTGATACTATTCCGTTGGTTGTGGCAATGCTGTCGCCAAACATAGGGACGAATTGCAGTCGAAAATTTGCCTGTTCTGTTTGGCTTTTTGCCGAAAGGAAAAGCAATAAAAAGAATGAAATAATAAGGATAATTGGCTGCTTCATCTTAAAATAGGTTTGACGAAATAAGATGAAATATCCTTTGCGCTAATTTGAAATTAGCTTAAAAGCGGAACCCTAAACTCAGAAGGTGTTAACCCTTCCATGCGTCTAAACATGCGGCTGAAGTAATTGGGATCGTTAAAGCCGCTGGCGTAGGCTACTTCTTTGATGCTGAGTTCGTGGTTTTGATCAAGCAATTGCTTCGCATACTTCATGCGCTCTTCGAGTATGAGCTGCGCTGGCGTTATGCCATATT
This sequence comes from uncultured Flavobacteriales bacterium, assembly GCA_964637935.1. Taxonomy (GTDB): domain Bacteria; phylum Bacteroidota; class Bacteroidia; order Flavobacteriales_G; family Salibacteraceae; genus SHAN690. The sequence goes on from CAZWXC010000044.1 coordinate 1,693, forward strand.
CATCGGTAAACGAGCGGTAAAAACTGCTCTTGCTCATGTTGGCCACTCGGCACAAATCGTCCACTTTTATTTCGGAGGTAAATTGCGTATTGATAAAACTCATTACCGCATGAAAAGGCGTGCTATTGCTATGCGAATCAGCTTCTTTTCTTACCAAACCTAAGTTTTGCAGTTTGAGCATGCAGAGCACCATCTCGCGTAGAATCAAATCTGCTTGGTATTCTTTAAAAGGATCGTTGCTGGTAAGTACTTCGAGCATGCGTGTGCTGATGCGCGCCAATTCTGCATTGTTTTTCAGAATAAGTTCTTTCAGGTTTAAGTGCCACTCTTCTTGCGAAAAGCGTTCGCCTTTCCAAGAGGTGTTGATGTTGGCTATTTTCTCACTTAAATAATGCGAGTCGATAACCAAAGCCGTGCATTGCGTGGGTTTTTGAATTTTAGCTTCCGGAAAATCAATGCGCATCAAGGTTTCGGGTGGTGCAAGCACCGTTTCACCGGGCACATATTCAAAATCATTCATGCCATCAAGGTGCATCACTTTTTTGCCTCGCAGCATTGATGTTACTGTGAACCCATTAAACTTTAAATGAAAATCTTCTGCTTTTTGCCGCGTTTCAAACAGATTCAATTCACAGAAATCGAGGCTAAACTTGCTTCGGTGTTCTACCAAAGATTGTAGTTTGTCAACGGGTGTGAGCTGGTATGGCTTTATGAATTCCAAGTGTTGTCTTTCGAGGCTGATTTTAGTGCAAAAAGGATAATTTTTTCCTAGAAGCATTTGCACTAAAGTAGTTTTTTCAATGTCAAGATGATGACTGAAGATGCGGCTTGGGAAAATAATGCTATGAATTGACAATTATGTCCATTCCGATTGCCTGAAAGAAGCGGAACATTGGTGAAATCAAAAACTAAAAATCTAAATGAACACAATCGCAGTAACGTTTCCTTTTGTAGGAAAAGAAGTGAGTTTTAAGACTCGTTATGACAATTATATTGGTGGAAAATGGGTAGCTCCAGTAAGTGGAGAATATTTTGACAACATTTCACCGATCAACGGAAAAGTATTTACACAAGCTGCCCGTTCGGGTAAAGCAGATATAGAGTTAGCCTTGGATGCAGCGCACAAAGCATTCCCTACTTGGAGCAAAACTTCAGCGGCAGCACGTTCAAACATGTTATTGAAGATTGCCCAAATCATCGAAGACAATTTGGAGTATTTGGCAACAATAGAAACCATTGATAATGGTAAAGCTATTCGCGAAACCATGGCAGCAGATCTTCCACTATGTGTGGATCATTTTCGCTATTTCGCAGGAGCCATTCGCGCAGACGAAAGCACCATGAGCGAGCATGACGAGCACACTGTGAGTCTTAATTTGCAAGAACCATTGGGTGTTGTAGGTCAAATTATTCCTTGGAATTTTCCGCTTTTGATGGCCACTTGGAAAATTGCTCCAGCGTTGGCAGCGGGTTGCTGCACCATTGTGAAGCCAGCCGAGCAAACACCAACAAGCATTATGTGTTTGCTTGAACTGATTGGTGATGTGTTGCCAGCAGGTGTATTAAACGTGGTTACAGGTTTTGGACCTGAAGCGGGAAAACCTTTAGCAACTTCATCTCGAGTGCAAAAAGTGGCGTTTACAGGTGAAACAACTACCGGTAGATTGATCATGCAATACGCGTCTGAAAACTTGATTCCGGTGACCATGGAATTGGGTGGAAAATCGCCAAATATTTTCTTCAAATCTGTGGGAGATGCTGATGACGCATTCTTTGACAAAGCAGTGGAAGGTGCGGTAATGTTTGCGCTAAACCAAGGCGAAGTATGTACTTGTCCGTCACGAATTTTGGTACACGAAGACATCGCAGACAAATTTTTGGCTCGTGTTGTTGAGCGCACAAAAGCCATTAAAATGGGTAACCCGCTTGACCCAAGCACCATGATGGGCGCGCAAGCTTCGAATGATCAGTATGAGAAAATTGCGAGCTACTTAAGCATTGGTAAAGAAGAAGGTGCCGAAGTGCTTTGTGGTGGCGATAAGTTTGCGAATAGTGGTTTGGAAGAAGGCTATTACATACAACCAACTATTTTTAAGGGGCACAATAAAATGCGCATTTTCCAAGAAGAAATTTTTGGACCAGTAGTTTCGGTTACCACTTTCAAAACCATGGAAGAAGCCATGGAAATTGCAAACGATACTTTGTACGGTTTGGGAGCTGGCGTTTGGACACGCGATGCACACGAAATTTATCAAGCGCCACGGGCCATTCAGGCAGGTAGAGTTTGGGTAAATTGCTACCACGCATACCCAGCACACGCGCCATTTGGTGGATATAAAAAATCAGGTTTTGGTCGTGAAACACACAAAATGATGTTGAATCACTACCGTCAAACCAAAAACATGTTGATTTCTTACGATCAAAATAAGTTAGGATTCTTTTAAAATCAGGTTCCATAAAAAAGGCGGTGAACCAATTGGTTCACCGCCTTTTATTTTACTTCTTCGTAAGAAATGTCATCTGTTTTTGACAAATCGTTTGGTTTGCTATTCGGAGCGCAAGTTCCTGTGAGTTCACAGGGCAAACATTTTGAATTAATGGCTGCTTGAATCAGCATTAAAGCACCAAAAGCGCCAGCCAGCAAATGTTCTCGGTTTACCGCTTCATACAAGAAGTAAATACCGAGCCCTAATCTAAGCCAGCGATAAATACTCCAAGGCTCTTTGAGCTTGTTGATGAGGTATTGCATTAGTTTAATTTAGATCGGAGAGAGGTCCAACCGCCACCGTTTTCGCAAACAATGCCTTTCGATTTTAAAATGCCTGCGGCTTGTGCGCTTCGCATGCCACTAGCACAACACACAATTACTGGTTTGCCCGTTTTTTTGATTTTGTCGGCCTTGTCGGCAATGCTTTGTAAAGGAATGTTTTGCGAACCTTGAATATGGCCACCTTTAAACTCAGCAGGGCTGCGCACATCGATGATCAACGCGCCTTTTGCTACCAGTTCTTTTATTGCTTCTGACTTTTTGTTTCCACCGAAAAGTGATCCTAAAATGCCCATGATATGTTGTATTTGAATGTTTGACTTTATTTTAAGAGCACGAAAATCAGATTAGCACAAACAATGGTGTGTGATAAGCATTACATACCAGGTTTTAAAACCTATAAATATTCGTAAAATGACACCAAGAGTATTGATTTCTGCAGAAGCGGAAGAAGTAGTAAACGATTTAAAAAAGCGGTTTGGTGAATTAATGTTTCACCAAAGTGGCGGTTGCTGCGATGGTTCTTCGCCCATGTGTTTTGAAAAAGGCGATTTTAAAGTGGGCGGCAACGATGTGTGCTTGGGCACCATTTCTGACTGCGAATTTTGGATGAGCAAAGATCAATTTGAGTATTGGAAACACACACAACTTATGGTAGATGTAACCAATGGCCGCGGTTCAAGTTTTTCACTTGAAATACCAATGGTAAAAATATTTTTCATAAAATCAAGATTGTTTGCCGACCAAGAACTGACCGAGCTTGCCGAATTGACTTATGTGGAAGATTAATGTAACCTGATTTTTGCATTTCATGAACTGGATTGGGCCTTTCATAGACTTTTTGGGTGTTTTCTGGATTCTGCAAAATTATCTTTGTGCGTGCGTGTGCGGTTAATTGAAACAAAAAATCCAATCCGTTCATTCAGTTTAATTGGTTTGCCTCGGGGGTGGTAATTCCTATTAAATTGTTGGCTACCCTTTTCCCATGCTTATGCTTCACGAAAGTGGAGCTGAAAGTGAAATGTGTTCAACTAGCGTATGAAATTGGTAGAAAAACCTTGGCATTCTTGCCAGGGTTTTTTTTCAGGTGGCTGATGCGATTTTTAAATAGTGTGAAGCCCTGATGATAGTCTCAGAATCAATCTATCATTTTTGCTGGTTTTTAGTTAAAATCTAGTCTACCTATTTTCAGGTATTTTTCATCAAACGCAGGTATATACCTATTTTCAGGTACTATTTAGAATAATTCTAGATAACATCTTTGCGGCCGATTCATTCATCAATGATACCACGGCTAAGCATATATCTAGTTTCATTTTTAAGCACTGTTTTGTGCTTTCCCAATTTGGCGTATTCTCAATTGGGTAGCATGAGCGGTTTTGTGCTTGATCACAATAATGCGCCTATTCCATTTGCTTCAGTTGCGTTACTAAACACGCCATTTGGAACACAAACCGATGAAAATGGTGCATATCACATTCAAAACATAAAACCAGGGAATTACACTGCATTGGCAAGCTTTGTCGGCTATGAAAGTGCAAGGCAACAAATAGAAATAAAGGCAGATAAGAAGTTATCTGTCCAATTCAGCTTAAAGCAAGGAAGCATTGCACTTGATGAGTTTGAGCTCATCGAAAAAACCAAGTCACAGCAACTGCGCGAATCTGCCTTTACCATTGATGCAATAGATGTAAAACCGCTTCAAAACTTGAATTTAGACATGAATCAAGTGCTGAATAGAAGCATGGGAATTCGCATTAGAGAAGAAGGCGGAATGGGTTCGGGCTTCAACTTTTCGCTGAACGGTTTTTCTGGCAAACAAATCAAATTTTTTATGGATGGCATACCCATGGAAAATTTTGGAAGCTCAATGACGCTGAACAATATTCCCGTGAATTTAATTGAACGAGTAGAGGTTTATAAAGGCGTGGTTCCTATTCATTTAGGTGCAGATGCGTTGGGCGGAGCGGTAAACGTGGTGTCCAATAACAATGTAAAAGACTTCATAGACGCTTCTTATTCTTTGGGTTCTTTCAACACGCACAAAGCTTCATTTGTAGCCAGATACACCAGTAAAAACAATGTGGTGCTGAATGCAAATTTGTTTTTCAACTACAGTGAAAACAACTACAAAGTAGATGTAGAAATCCCTGATCCTGAGTCGGGAAAAATTGATGGAACCACAGAAGTTAGAAGATTTAATGATGGATATATATCTACCTCTGGTTATGTGGAAGTTGGTTTTGTCAAGAAAAAATGGGCCGATAAATTGTTAGTTGGTGCTATCGTTTCTGGAAACGAAAAGGAGATTCAAACGGGCAGCAACATGACTCAAGTGGCGGGTGAAGCACACACTTCAGACAAAGCTTTGATCGGCACGATAAAATACGCTAAGGAAGATTTTTTCATCAAAAAACTGGATTTCAATTTTTCTGGTTCTTACAACTTTAGAGATGCGCTTACGGTGGACACCAGCTCAAGAAAATACAGCTGGGATGGCACTTACGTTACCAAAACTACTGGAGTTTATAGCGGTGAATTGTACTGGTCTAAAACGCTTTTTAGTTTTAATGACAATGCGGCTCAAGCTCAAGCCAATTTGCGATACACCATTAATAGCCGCCATTTTATTTCCATAAACAACGCATTCAGTTCTTTTTCTAGAGTAGGAGAAGATCCACTGAGTCACTATTTGGTTCCATATTCAGACCCAAACGTGTTGACCAAAAACATTACTGGAATTTCATACAACAACAAGTTGTTTGAAGAACGATGGGTAAATGCTGTTTTTGCGAAGGCATTTTACATGAATGCCAATGTATTTATTGAAAATGAAGAAACAGATCAGCTGGATAATTTAACCACCACTTATTTTAAACAAGGTTTTGGTTTAGCGTCAACATTTTTCTTGAACAAAAGCATCCAGTTAAAAGCTTCGGCCGAAAATACATACCGCTTGCCCGAAGGTTATGAAATGTTTGGAAATGGCCTTTTGCTTGAAGCCAATCCTTTGCTGGAACCCGAAAAAAGCTTGAATCTAAATGCGGGCATACTCATTCAAAAAGACCTTAAAAGGCATCGAATCAATTTCGAGACAAACTACTTCCATCGCAGTCCCGAAAATATGATTCGCCTGAAGGCAAAAGCCGTGACTTCGGTTTACGAAAACCTCAGCTCGGCAAGGGTTGATGGTATTGAAAGCGGTTTGAAATACGTGTTTGATCAAAAACTGATGGTGGAGCTAAATGGAACCTATCAAAACATGGTAAACACCAACCTTTATGAAGGCGATCAGCGCAGCAGCATCTATTTAGACCGCATACCCAACATGCCTTTTCTGTTCGGCAACGCGATGTTTGGCTATCAATTGAAGGACAAGCTTGCCAAGGGTTCGAACCTTTCTGCAAACTACTCGATGCTTTTTGTAGAGGCATTTTACTTGAAGTGGCCAAGCCAAGGTTCAAGTGCATTTAAATATGACATCCCACGGCAAATTTCACATGATGTTTCATTGAGTTTATCACTCAAACACGGCAAATATTCTATTTCGGCAACATGCGCCAATATGCTTGATGCACAGCGCTTTGACAACTTCAGACTTCAAAAACCTGGACGGAGCTTTAATCTGAAAATCAGGTATTTATTTATCAAAAACTACCATAAATAATAGTTCAATTCATCCAAATAAAATGAGATCAAATCTTAAAACTGTTTTCGCGCTAAGCGCAATGTGCTTGGCTTTTGGCCTTACCAGTTGCAACAACAAAGGCTGCACAGACAACACCGCAACCAACTATGACGCTGAAGCCAAAAAAGACGATGGCTCTTGCGAATATGCCGATACCAATAAGTTCAATTATTTCATTGGATTAAGAGCCATGGGTGCAGGCGATGAAACGGCCGACTATGCGCTTATGACTTCGAGCTTAAAAAGCGGCAATATATCTTCTACTGGCGAAGGTGTAGAACAAACAGGATGGTGCTATTTTCTGAAAGCGGGCGACATTTACTTTACCTTTAATTATAGCTTGAACGAAGCCATAGCTTACACCATTGATGATGATTTGATTAGCGAAAAAGGAAAGTTTGTTTTCGAACGAATGGACCTCAACACAACCATTGATGACAACACCATTTTTTCTATTGGAGCACCTTGGGGTGGCGGTAGTTTCGACTGCAATTTTCAATTGATAGATGTTAATGATGTGTCGATTGCATCTTCTGTTAAGCATCCTATCTACACCAGCTTTGCAGGCGATTCGGCCAACACCAAACTCAATGCTTGGCCTACTGGTGCTTATGTAGATGGCAACAAACTCTACGTTTCTTTCTATAAAGTAGTAGGCGAAACGTTTGCCACACCAAAAACTGATACTGCTTTTGTGAGCGTGTATTCGTATCCGAGTATGAGTTACATCACTACGTTTAAAGACAGCCGCACCAGTGCCATTGGTTATTATGGCGATTCACCTGCTATTCTTGAAGATGAAAATGGCAATCACTACACGCTTTCAAGTTCATCTTTTGGTGCGGGTTATACGCAAGCCACAAAGCCATCTGGCATTTTAAAAATCAATGCAGGTGAATCAAAGTTTGATGAAAACTACTTCTACAATTTTGAGGAAGCTACGGGTTACAAGTTGCTTACCGGAACTTATGTGGCCAATGGCAAAGCAGTTGTGCGATACATTCCACAAGATGGACCCGATTACCTCTGGGCTGCATTTCAAGACAATGTGCCTTTTACCAAAATTGGTGTGATTGATTTGGTGAACAAAACCTTCACAGAAGTTGCAGATATTCCAGCACATGGCGGGCAATACAAAACGCCTTTTTACATTGAAAATGGGTTGGTTTACGTGTCGGTTAATACTGGCAGCGAGGCGCATATCTATTCGGTTGACGCAAATACTGCCACAGCCAAAAAGGGCGCGGCAATAGATGGATTGGAGGCTCAGGCCATTTATAAAATTGATTAATGGCTCAAAAATCAAAACCATTTAATTGGAAGAAAACCATCAGAAAGGTGCATTTGTGGTTAGGTTTAGGCACCGGCCTGATGGTTTTCTTGATCAGTATTACGGGCGCTTTATACGCTTTTCGCGATGAGCTTTTTGATTGGGCGCATCACGATTTTATATACAATCAAAACACCGAATTAAACCCAGAAATTAGGCTCACCGATCTTTGGCAAGTGGCCAGAAATCACATGGGCGACTCCATAAAAGTGACGCACGCCATCACGTATAAAATCCCTGATAGAAACTGGGAATTTCATGCTGATGAAGTAGACGAAACGGCCATTTCATATTTCAGTTGGCTGAAGTATGATTACATCATTTATGTGAATCCTGTGACGCAAAAAGTGGTGGGAGTAATCGATCACAAATGGGAGTTTTTTCATTTGGTGAAGATGTTCCACTGGAGCTTGTGGTTGAGAACTGAATACGGCCAGCCTATTGTAGGTTGGTCAGTATTCATTTTCGCCATTTCACTTATTTCTGGTTTGATTTTGTGGTGGCCCAAAAAGCGAAAAGACACGTTCAAATCGCTCAAAATAAAATGGGACGCTCGCTGGCGAAGAGTGAATTATGACCTCCATCGCACCGTTGGATTTTATACCATTCCGTTTGCCTTGGTGCTGGTGTTTACGGGTTTGGTTTGGT
>CAZWXC010000045.1:0-845 GCA_964637935.1 uncultured Flavobacteriales bacterium
ACTTGCCCACGTTGGTGTAACCCACCAAAGACACACGAATCATGCTGCCACGGCTTTTGCGCTGAGTGGCCATTTGCTTGTCAATCTTTTTCAGCTTTTCTTTTAAAAGAGAAATACGATCGCGGATCATACGCTTATCCGTTTCAATTTCCTTTTCACCAGCGCCACCTCGTGTTGCTGTGCCACCACGCTGGCGTTCAAGGTGTGTCCACATTCGCGTTAAGCGAGGCAAAAGATACTCGTAGCGCGCAAGTTCTACCTGTGTTTTTGCTTGAGATGTTTGCGCTCGCATCTGAAAAATGTCAAGAATAAGTAAGCTTCGATCATAGATTGTTTTTTGCAATTCACGCTCTATGTTTCGCAGTTGCGAAGGGGTGAGGTCGTCATCAAAAATGACAACATCAATGTTGTTTGCTTCTACATATTGGCGCACTTCTTCTAGCTTACCTGTACCTACAAATGTTTTTGGGTGAGGTTGTTCTAGGTGTTGCTTAAAATACCTGATGGTTTCAAAACCGCCTGTATGCGCCAAAAATTCAAGTTCGGCTAAGTATTCTTTGAGTTGTTCGGCAGTTTGGTCTTTTGTGGCGACACCTACCAAAACCGCTCTAAGAGTGGCTTCTTTGGTTACGATTAATTCCATAGAATAGAATTAGAAATAAATAAAATGCAAATGAAAACTGGCTTCCGATTTAAATTGCGAAAGCCGTTTTTTATAAAGACCATCAAAGATGACCTTGGTGAGAAGAAAATTTGAGGAAGAAGATTGGTTAAAACCAAGTTCCAAATTCTTTTAAAAATGGCCAAGGAATCATTGCGAAAATGAGCACAAAACAAATTCCATA
>CAZWXC010000045.1:855-10079 GCA_964637935.1 uncultured Flavobacteriales bacterium
AATGGTTTTTGATTTGCGCTTGTCGTCTTCTTGTCTTTTTGCACGGCTATAACCCACTGTAATTAGTGCTATTGCAATGATCATCATACTGATATGTTCCACAGCAAAAAAACGTGCCTGTGAATTTGCCATCACTTCTTTAGCATTGCTAGTAAGAGCGCTAAACCAAGGGCTTATGAAGTACATCACCAAGCCTACCACCAATTGAATGTGGCTAAAAATCAAGCCTAGTAGAGAAAACAATTTGCTCTTTTTGGTGAAGCCTTTTCCACTGGTTACGGCCATTGCTGCGTCAGCAACAGCTAAAATCAAGAACAATAAAACGAGGTAACGAAAGCTGCTGTGAAGATGATTTAAACCAGTGTACATGTTTTCTTAGATTTTGGGCAAAGTTAAATGTCACACAAACATACATCGGTATCAACTTGTTTTAATGCTCAGCTATTAACACCGGCCTGTATAAAGCATTTTTATACCTCGGTGTTTGCTCATCTTGCGATAATAACTTTGACTGCTTATGATGAAATCTATTTTTTCGCTTTTTGCAGCGTGCGTTTTTTCGTTCACGCTTTTAGCGCAAGAAACCTTTCCGGTGAATGGTGTTTACAATATAAAACCCATTTACTATGCCTTTACCAATGCGCACATTTACAAATCGGCTACTGAATACATCGCCAAAGGCACGCTTTTGATCAAAGAAGGTAAAGTGGTTGCCGCTGGTGCTGAGGTGCAAATTCCAGCTGGAACGGTGGTTAAAAACTGCGAAGGTTTATACATCTATCCAAGCTTCATTGATGCTTACGCAGGATTTAACCAATCTAAAAAAGGTGCGAAAAAGGAAATGGTTCCGCACACGCACTGGAACCCGAGCATTCATCCTGAGCACCAATACTTAGCTGATTTTCCGCTTGACGAAAAAACAAAAAATGACTGGTTGGCTTCTGGATTTGGTGTGGCAAACCTGCATCACCGAGATGGAATCATGCGCGGTTATGGCCAATTGATCATGTTAGGAATAGATCAGGCAAACACTGCGCTTGTTTCTGCTAAAAGCACTGCGCATTTTTCTTTTGCAAAAGGCACAAGCAACATCGATTATCCAACCTCACACATTGGTGCGGTTGCGCTTTTGCGTCAATCTTTTTATGATGCCAATTGGTATGAAGGCAATACTTCAAAAACCAAAGAAAACACGATCGCTTTCGCGGAAATGAAAAAGCAGGTTTCGGCCAATTGCATTTTCGAACTTTCAAATCCGCTCACGCTGCGCAACGTGAGTGGTTTAGAACAAGAGTTTGGAAGAACATTTATTGTAAAAGGAACGGGTAAGGAATATTTGCTAGATAGAAGCCAGCTTGAAGGCCGCAACATGATCGTGCCTATTTCTTTTCCAAAGGCATATGATATAAAAGATCCGTACGAGGCACGAATGCTTTCGCTTGAGCAGTTAAAGCATTGGGAAACGGCTCCATTCAACCCATACTTTTTAGATCAAAATGGGGTTGCTATTTCGCTTTCGCGAGATACAATTGGTTCGGCTAAAGAGTTTTTAGCCAATTTAAAACAAGTAACCGAAAGTGGTTTTGATCACGACAAGGCGTTGGCTGCACTTACCACAACGCCCGCACAAATGCTTAAAGTCTCTGAATCTATTGGCGACTTGAAAGCGGGCAAGTTGGCTAACTTTTTTATTTCGAACAAACGTTTTGATGAAGATGGTTTTGCCATTGCGCAGCATTGGAACAAAGGCCAGTTGGTGCTCAACAAGCCCATTCCAGATCAATCCTTAATTGGCGATTACAACTTGGTGGTGAACGGTCAAAATTATGATTTGAAAATCACTGAAGTTTCTGACAAAGCGGTAAAGGCTTCTACCAAATACAAAGGCACTGAAACCAAAGTAAAAACAACAATTGAAATAGATAACGACTTAATTACCATTGTGTTGATGAGTAATGATAGCAACTCAACGTTGTTGTTTCAACTCAGTGGAAAATTGAGTTTGAAAGGAACTGTTTGGGATGGAAAAGGCCAAGACAACACAGGTGCATGGGTCAGTTGGGCTGCAGTGAAAGATCGTAAAAGCCAGGCGATTGATAAGAAAGCAAATGAAGAGAAGGCAGAAGTGAAGCCACCAATGCTCATGAAACCCAACATGGCTTATGGTGTGATAGATCAAAACATGAAAAACACGTTTGTTATTACCAATGCTAAAGTGTGGACATGCGGCCCAGATGGATTGCTTGAGAATGCCGACATCTATGTGGTTGATGGCAAGATCAAATCCATTGGCAAAGACCAAATGTATCCAACCGAGTTGGTTCGAATCAACGCAAATGGCAAGCACGTAACTCCGGGTATTATTGACGAGCACAGCCACATTGGCATTTTTGGTGGAGCAAATGAGTGGGGGCAATCATCTAGTGCTGAGGTCAGAATTGCGGATGCCATTGACCCTTGGAATATTAACATTTATCGTCAACTGGCGGGCGGAGTTACCGCAGCACAATTGCTGCACGGCTCGGCAAACCCAATAGGTGGTCAAAGTGCATTGATTGAATTGAAATGGGGCCAAAGCGCTGACGAAATGCTGATTGATAATGCGCCAGGTTTTATAAAATTCGCTCTAGGCGAAAACGTAAAACGCAGCAATTCAAACCGAAAAGGCGATCGTTTTCCAGAAACAAGAATGGGCGTGGAACAATCCTTTGCCGATGCATTTATAAGAGCACGCGAATATGGCGCACCAAAAAGTTTAGCAGAAGACACCAAGAGAAAAAGCGGAGATGAAAATCCGCGCCAAGCGAGCAAAAGAATAGACTTAGAACTAGACGCACTTCTTGAGATATTGAACGATACACGCTATATCACATGCCATAGCTATGTTCAATCTGAGATTTTGATGTTGATGAATTTGGCAGACAGTCTTGGGTTTAGAGTCAACACTTTTACGCACATTTTAGAAGGCTATAAAGTAGCCAATGAAATGGCTGCGCATGGCGCCAACGGCAGCACATTTGCAGATTGGTGGGCATACAAATTTGAGGTGAATGACGCTATTCCTTACAATGCTGCGCTCATGCAAAAAGCTGGTGTAAACGTGGGCATCAATTCAGACGATGCCGAAATGGGCCGAAGACTAAATCAAGAAGCTGCTAAAACTATGAAATATGGTGGTGTTTCCGAAATTGATGCTTTGAATATGATTACCATAAACCCAGCCAAAATGCTACATCTCGAAGATAGAATGGGAAGCATTGAAGTGGGCAAAGAAGCCAACTTGGTTATTTGGAGCGATCATCCGCTCAGTGTTTATGCGCATCCAGAAAAAACAATGATTAATGGTGTGGTGTATTACGATGCTTCAAAAGCCGAAGCTCAGCGTGATATGATTAGTCGCGAACGCTCAAGAATAATAGCCTTGATGCTAATAGATAAAAGCAGCGCCAAGCAAAAACCAAAAGCCAAGGAAGAGCGACATTATGAATGCGACACATTGCTTGAAAACTATTGGGAGGAATAAAGATGAAGAAGATTATAACACTACAAGTACTGCTTTGCTTTTTTAGTTTCAACCTTTTTGCGCAAGCACCAACACCAGGAAAAGCTACGGACAAAAAGATTTTGATTCGTTACGCAACCGCTCATATTGGCAACGGTGAAAAAATTGACAATGCCTATGTTGCCGTTCAAGGCAAAGAGCTGCTTTTTGTTACTGATGCTAACACTGCACGGATCAACCCAGCAGAGTTTGACTCTATCATTGACGCTTCTGGAAAGCATCTTTATCCAGGTTTTATTGTAATGGATAGCAGACTTGGGCTCACTGAAATAGATGCTGTAAAAGCTACACGCGACTTTGACGAGATCGGAACATTTAATCCGAATGTGCGTGCATTACCCGCCTTTAATACGGAAAGTAAAATCATTGCAACCATGCGCCCAAACGGGGTATTGATGAGCCAAATTGCACCAAAAGGTGGTTTGATTTCTGGCGCATCTAGCGCAGTGCATTTTGATGGTTGGAACTGGACCGAAGCAGCAGTAAAGACTGATGAAGGCATTTATTTGAATTGGCCTTCGCGCTACAGATACACAGGTTGGTGGGTAGAACCAGGAGCGGGCGAGATCAATAAAAAGTATGATGATCAAATCACTGAAATAGCCCAATATTTTGCAGAAGCTAAGGCTTATTACGGCTTGGAAACTAAAACAAACCAAAACTTACGATTTGAAGCAATGAACGGTCTTTTTCAAGGTTCGAAACGATTGTATGTGCGCGTTTCTTGGGCAAAAGACATGTTAGATGTGATTCAGTTTTTGCGCGCTTCGGGCGTTAAAAATTACGCCATTGTGGGTGGTGAAGAAGCACATTTAGTAACAACGGAACTGAAAGAAAACAAAGTGCCTGTGATTATAAATCGCGTGCATTCTTTACCTGAACACGAAGATGATCCAATTGATGCGCCATATTCATTGGCCGGTAAACTCAGCGCTGCCGGAGTTCAAATTGCGTTTGCCATGAATGGCGATATGGAAGCCATGATTTCTAGAAACTTGCCATTTCAAGTGGGCACGGCTGTTCATTATGGTTTGGAATATGAAAAAGCCATCGAAGCCATTACACTTACTCCAGCAAAGCTGATGGGAATAGACCAGCAATACGGTTCGCTTCAGTCAGGAAAAAGAGCTACGTTTTTCTTGTGTGATGGCGATGCGCTTGACATGCGTAGCAATCAGATTATTTTGTCGTTTATCGAGGGTAAAATCATTGATTTGAACAATAGCCAAACTGCACTTTACGAAAAGTATTTGCAGCGAATAGAGGATTAACAATCCTAGAAACCAAGTGTTTCTCTTACTCTAAAAAGTGTTTTTTGGCCTACTTCACGCGCTTTTTCTGCGCCATGTGCCAATTCAGAATCCAATGCACCTTTGTCGCTCATTAATCTGTTATAATCTTCACGCTGAGTTGCGAAGTGGCTCAAAATCAGGTCAAGCAACTCCTTCTTAGCATGACCGTAACCAAAGTTCCCGGCAAGGTATTTTTTGCGAAGTACTTCTGTTTGTGCTTCATCAGCAAGCAATTTGTACAGGGCGAAAACATTATCAGTGTCAGGGTTTTTCGGAGCTTCTAAAGGTGTGCTGTCCGTAACAATGCCCATCACTTGTTTTTTCAACTCTTTTTCAGGCAAAAAGATATTGATAAAGTTGTTGTAGCTTTTGCTCATTTTACGACCATCGGTTCCTGGCACAATCATCACTTTTGAGTCATACAAACCTTCTGGAACTACTAGTAATTCACCACATTTTCTGTTGAATGCGCCCGCTATATCGCGCGTCATTTCAAGGTGTTGCATCTGATCTTTTCCTACAGGAACAAAGTTGGCATCATATAATAAAATGTCTGCTGCCATGAGCACAGGATACGTGAAAAGGCCAGCGTTCACATCAGCCAAATTCTCGCTTTTATCTTTAAAACTGTGCGCATTGCCAAGCATTGGAAAAGGAGTGAAGCAGCTTAAATACCACATTAATTCTGCAACTTCTGGCACGTCACTTTGGCGATAGAACGTGTTTTTTTCGGTGTCGAGACCAAATGCCAACCAGGCCGCGGCCACACTGTAAGTATTTTCTTTGATTACATCTCCATCTTTTACCGCGGTTAGCGAGTGCATGTTTGCAATAAAAAGAAAAGCTTCGTTTTCTGGGTCATTCGCCATTTTAATTGCAGGCTGCATTGCCCCTAAAATGTTTCCTAGGTGCGGAGTTCCAGTGGCTTGTATTCCAGTAAGTATTCTTGACATGGTTTTATAAAAGGTGGCTCAAAGAGCCCGTTCTAAAAGTGCTTTGAGCTGTAAAACAGGGTACAAAAGTGTGCTTTAGTTTTCTTTGTTACAACCAAAGCTGTTGTGTGTTAAGTTCACCGCTACTAAATAGCGTTATTTTTGCCCGCGATGTACTACATTTTACAGCCATTCAGAGTATTGTGGAAAGTGTTTTTCCTTTCCTATTTTATCATTAGCCTGACATTGCTGTATCCACTGTTCAACTATTTATTCAGCGACAAAAGGCGTTTTCCAAAAGCGTTTAAACTAATGCGAGCTTGGGCTTTCACGTTAATTTCTGTTCCAGGTGTTTGGATGCAGATTGAAAGACGTGCAGACTTGCCAAAAGGTCCATTTATAATTTGTCCAAACCACAGTTCTTACCTCGACATTATTACTATGTACAGAGTATTTAAAAAGTACTTTGTTTTTATGGGGAAAATGGAATTGAACAGTTGGCCTATGTTCAACATTTTCTTCACCAAAGGCATGAATATTTCTGTAGATAGAGGTAATAGTTCACAAGCATTAAAAGCGATTGAGCGTGCAAAAACAGAATTGAAATTAGGACACAGTGTGGTTATTTTTCCAGAAGGAACCATTCCTTCAAATGCACCTAAGATGAAATCGCTGAAAAGCGGTGCGTTTTTGTTAGCAATAGAAACGGGTTATCCAATTGTACCGGTAACGTTTACTACCAATTGGAGAAGACTACAAGCTGGAGCAGCACTGCGCGTAAAAGGCGGACCTGGACCGAGTAAGGTGATCATTCATGCACCGCTTTACCCAAAGGATTACGCTGAAAAAGGCGCAGTTCAAATGAAACAAGATACCTTTGAAATCATCAACAAACCATTGATTGAGCTTTATGGAAATAACAGATAAAACCATCGATAAATTGGCCGATTTGGCGCGTTTAAACTTTGAAGGTGAACGTAAGGCTGAGATAAAACAAGACCTTGAACGCATGCTCAATTTTGTAGATAAGCTCAACGAATTGGATACAGAAGGAGTAGAGCCGTTGGTATATATGACCAATGAGCCGCTTGTGCTAAGAAAGGACGAAATAGGCGAGGAGCTTAGTCAAGCGCAGGCATTGAAAAACGCACCATCAAAAGACAGTGACTATTTCAAAGTGCCTAAGGTTTTGGATAAATAGACAAGAGATTTTAGACCTTAGATTCAAGACCCAAGACTTTTAAAAAACAAAACCCCGAAAGCGTGATTGATGCCTTCGGGGTTTTTCTTACAGTAATTTGTTGCGTTTAGCAATATTCATCAAAAGCAGCTTTTAGATTTTCTGCGATTAACTCTGCTGGGCGACCTTCAATGTGATGGCGCTCAATAAAGTGAACCAATTTACCATCTTTCATAAGTGCGATAGATGGAGATGATGGTGGATAAGGCAAGAAATACTTACGAGCTTGTGCTGTGGCTTCGCCATCTACACCTGCAAATACTGTAGCAAGCGTAGCTGGAGTTTTAGTGTTGCCAATTGCCATGCGCACTGCTGGGCGCGCGTTTGCTGCTGCACAACCGCAAACACTATTTACCATTATAAGTGCCGTGCCGCTTGCTTTATTCATCAAGTTATCTACCGCCTCTGCAGTTGTAAGCTGCTCAAAACCAACATCTGTTAGTTCTGATTTCATTGGAGCTACGATTTCTTCTGGATACATAGTTATATTGAATTTGTGGCAAAGGTAACATCTTGGTTTGCAAAAAGGTTTTGACTGTTAAGAGGCTTTTAACGTTTCTGATTGAGATTCTATTTCTTTCTACGTTCTTGAAAAAATCGTTGCAAAAGCTCCTTGGCTTGCTCGGCCAAAACACCTTCAATCATTTCTGTTTTTGGGTGAAGCATTTCTGCATTTCTACTTCTAAAACCTCTTTTTTCGTCTGTTGCACCAAAAACCACTTTGCCTATGTGGCTCCAATACAATGCACCAGCGCACATTGGGCAGGGTTCTAATGTCACATAAAGTGTGCATTTTTCTAAGTATTTACCGCCAAGATGATTGGCCGCAGCCGTGATAGCAAGCATTTCGGCATGAGCCGTAACATCGTTGAGTTGCTCCGTTAAATTGTGCCCACGCGCAATGATTTTTTTGTTTGAAACAATGACCGCTCCAATAGGCACTTCGCCTTTTTCAAAAGCCATTTGTGCCTCTTGCAAAGCCAATTTCATAAAGTGCTCATCATTAAAAACATTCAGTTCCATGCCAGTTGGTTGATTGATTCGTCTACTTGGTTTAGATTTCGGTTTGTCGCATGTTGCTTTTACCAGTAGATTTGCGATTTTACAGCAAATATCCAACTATGAATAGAATTAGTTACTTGATCCTTTTCTTACTAATCGGTTTTACTGCCAAGTCGCAGGTTTTAACGGTTACTACTGAGTCTAACGAGGCTTGTATAAATGAGTCGATCTGGTTAAAAGCCAGTGGTCATAACCTTTATGTGTGGAGCGACACCGTGAGATTAGACACTTTTATAGGTGATTCGGTTAATTTTTCTGCTGCCACAGCTGGAACTTATTCTATTACAGTGTTAGGCTACACTATTTTTCCAGCGGATACAGATACTGTTTCTTTCAATATTACTGTAAATCCTAACCCTGCAATTACCATAAACAGCTCGGCAAACGCGGCAAATAATTTTATTTGCATTGGTGATACGGCTACGCTTCAAGTACTTGGAAATGGTCTTTCAACTTTTGCCTGGTCACCTGCTATTTCTACAACTGATAGTACAGGTCAATCAACTGGAGTATTTCCATCAGCAACTGTAAACTATGTGGTGACGGTGACGGATACCAATGGCTGTTCAAATACTAGTACAAAGCAAGTGAAAGTGAATTTAAACCCACCTAGCGTTGCCATTGATGCTAGTTCGTCAACTATTTGTCCTGGTGGTGAGTCTACACTTATCGCAAACGGAAACGGATTGCAGTTTGCTTGGGACAATGCTTCAACTTTGGATGTGAGCAATGCCAAAACAGTGATTGCTTCACCAACCACAACCACAACGTATAGTGTCACGGCTACTTTAAATGCATGTAATACTGTAGCGAGCACAACTATTGAAGTTCTTGAGGCACCAGTAATGACAGTAACAGAAAGCACAAACGGAGCTTTAATTTGCTTGGATTCTTTTGCAACAATTACAACTGTGTGTAATTCATGCGATTATTATATCTACAACTTCCCAAATAGTACACTACAAACATCTAGCACATCACAAGTAGTATCTCCTAACATCGTTGGTGCAGTTAACATTATTGTGAATGGTGTGGGTGGTAATGGCTGCAGAGCTATTGAAACAGTAGTTATAAATGTCGATAGCTGTTACATCGGAACTCCATTTTCGGTGAAAGAACTTACTGCTGCTGATCTT
>CAZWXC010000046.1:0-7664 GCA_964637935.1 uncultured Flavobacteriales bacterium
CAAATTACTGATGATAATGCGAAGCATGTTTTGATCGCTTTCTAGCAATTCTTCGCCCTCGTAATCATAGTAAATACGCTGATCGGTTTTCGTAATTTCTTGATGTTGCTCTACCAATTCTTTAAACAGTTCTTTCACATTAAATTCATTGATGCTGACATATACTTTGCCCGCTTCTACTTTTTCGAGTGAAAGAAAATCGTTTAGAATGTTGGTGAGATGGCGCACCGATGATCGAATACGTTTGTAGTGTTTAAGTTTTTTGTCTGGCTCGCCTTTTTCGTCATACTTTTCGATCAACGAGAGTGAGCTTAGCACGGTGCTGAGCGGTGTTCTGAACTCATGAGATGCAAGACTCACAAACCTTGATTTGAGTTCGTTCAGTTGTATTTCTTTTACAAGAGCATCTTTGGTTTTTTCTTCTGCCGCTTTGCGTTGGGTTATGTTTTGCTCAACCAAGAGCAAACTCGAAATATGGTTTTCGCTATCGAGCAAACCAACCGCGTTTATTTGATAAAATTCGCCTTGGTGGTTTACTTCAAATGAAAGGTTTTGACCTTCAAAAACCTTTTCGAGGTTTTCTTTAATGGTGCCTCGCACCACTTCGGGTAGGCGTTCTAAATAGTTTTTGCCTACCAAGTTTGAGCTGGTTATTCCGTAGCGGTAAAGCTCTTCACCTTCTACAAAAATGTAGTTGTGGTTTTTATCCAATACATTGATCGTTCCATTCGGAAAATTGCGAGCAATAAGGCTATACAAACGTTGTGAATCTCTTAACTCTTTGGTTCTTTGTTCTACTTTGCGTTCGAGGTTGCTGTTCAGCATTTTTATTTGTGCTTCTTGCTCCTTTCGAACCGTTACATCCATGATCAAAGCCATTACTTTAGTTACACCATGCTCTCTGTAATAGTTCAGACTTATTTCTATCGGAAAAGAAGTTCCGTCCTTTCTTACGCCAATCAAATCATAACCCAAGCCCATGGCTCTTTTTCGAGGTTTTTCGATGTAAGAATGTCGATATCCTGCGTGTTTTTCACGTAAGTGTTTAGGAAGTAATGTATCCACATTCAATCGAAGCATTTCTTCGATAGAATAGCCAAAAAGTTCGCAAGTGCGGTCGTTTACCAGCTCAATTTCGCCTGCTTCATTGGCTATTAAGATGCCTTCGGTTGCTGTTTCAAATAGGAGTTCGTAAAGGAGTCTTTCGCGCTGTTTTTTATCCATCGATCAATTCTTAGAGCTGTTCTAAATCGCGGGTAAATTTTACAATAATATCTTGCTCTTGGTGTGTTACCGGTGGAAAAGCGTGTGCAACATCCTTTATAAGATAGAGGAAAAGTTCTTTTAATCGCTCGGTAAATAAGTCTTTGCCTAGCTCTAAATGTTTCATTCCGAGCTGGTAGCCATTATCGAATGTGGGCTTTTGATTATTTAAAACAGAGAAAATGATTTCGGTGACATCAAATTCACTTTCAATATTTTCTGCCCATTCAGAAATGAGATCATGGAGTTCTTTTTTTTCAGCAGCTTGTACCTCTCCATCGGCTTTTGCTACAGCATAAGCTATCATGCCAAGTCCGTAGAAAAGGTTTTCTCGTTTTTCCATAGCGGCTCAAATTTTAGGGAAAAATACTAAGAAGCTTTTCAGAAAGCCCCTTTTATTCTTGATTTCTGAATTAAATGATAGAAATAGGCGCAATATTCGGATAGTATTTAACGCCATTATCATTAAACAGTCATGCTAAATATTTGCGTATCAGGTTGCTTGCGCTTGAGGCGCTGGTCAAATGCCATGCAAATGTTTCTTACATACGGCTTGCCAGCATTGGTTACTTTCAGTGTATTGCCTTTCAGGTCTACCAAAAAGTCTTTTTTCATTTCTTCAAGCGAAGCGTAAATCTCTTCTTGGTCTAGGTATGGCGAAAATGGAATGTCGGTTTTAAACTGACACATCAAGTCTAAAATGAGCTTGCGTATTAGCAAATCTTCTTCTGATAAAATGTGCCCGCGCATGATGGGAAATTGACCTGAATTTACTTTTTCAAGGTAAGATTCAACCACTTTTATATTTTGTCCAAACCCGCTCCAGGTATCGCTGATAGCGCTTACGCCAAGGCCAATCATTAGCTTGCTTGGTTGGGTAGTGTAGCCCATAAAATTTCGGTGCATTTTGCCTGATTGGTAGGCAATAGTGAGCTCTTCTTGTGGCAATGCAAAATGGTCCATTCCAATTTCTACATAGCCCGCATCGGTGAGCATTTGCTTGCCAAGCACATACATTTTTTGCTTAACGTTGGCCGCAGGCAAATCTTGCTCGGTAAATGATCGTTGCCCTGGTTTTACCCACGGCACATGAGCATAGCTATAATATGCAATTCGGTCGGGGCGAATCAAGTTCACTAAGTCGATTGTGTTTTCGATGCTCGCTGGCGATTGATGCGGCAGGCCATAAACCAAATCGAAATTGATGCTGTTGTACCCAATTTTTCGGGCCCAATCGGTCACTTGCTTTACCAAACTAAAGCTTTGAACTCGGTTGATCGTTTTTTGAACCAATGGATCAAAATCTTGAATGCCAAGGCTCAATCGCTTAAAACCAAGTTGGTGCATTGTTTCTAAATGCTCAAGGCTTGTAGTGCGCGGATTGGCTTCAAAACCAAGGTCTATATTATCGGCAAAAACTGCTTTTTCTTTGATTCCATTTATGAGTCGAGAAAGGTTTTCAGGACTAAAAAATGTGGGCGTTCCACCGCCTAAATGAATCTCTTTTATAATCGGTTTTTCATCAAAAAGATCAAGATAAAGGCTCCACTCATTGAGCACACCTGTAATGTATGGTTCTTCAACAGCATGGTTTACGGTAATGCGCGTAGTACAGCCACAAAATGTACATAGGCTTTCGCAATAAGGCAAATGGATATAAACTGAAATGCCGTCTTGTTGATTGTATGCGGTAAACGACTCTTTTACAAGTTGTTTCCATTGAGCTTCGGTAGGTGAATTTTCCCAAAAAGGCACAGTGGGATAGCTGGTATAGCGTGGCCCGGGTACGTTGTATTTATCTACTAATTCCATTTTGAAGCACAAAAGTCAAAATGTTGGGCAATTTGTGCCGAAACCACCATCATTTGAAAGCATGATATTGGTCAGTTTAGTGTGATTTAAAAGCGTAATTATTTTTAAATAGTATGATAATCAGTGGGTTGAAAAAGCATCTGTAACTTCTAGTAATGAAATTGCTCCTATGCGAAATCAAACATTATAATGAAAAAGTATGTAGTGTTAGTAGCCTTGGTTTCCAGTTTTGGAGCATTCGCACAAATAGAAAAAGGAACAAAAACTTTTGGTGGCACGGGAGGCTTAAGTTTATCTCAATCTGAGTCGGGAATCGATTACATGTCGGCAAGATTAAAACCGGAGTTTGGCTATTTTTTGAAGAAAAATTGGATGATTCAAAGTCAGTTGAATCTTGGTTATTCATACATCAAACGTGGATTTGATATGGATAGAAACGTGCAAGGATTGAATACAGGCTTGAGTTTGAGTACGCGTTATTATGTTCCGATCACTGAGCGATTGATGCTGTTTGGTGAATATGGTATTGCAGCGAACACTTCGTTTTCGAAACACGAAGACTTCTTCGGGCAATCTGTTTCAAGCCGAAATCCAATGTATTTGAACTCCTTTGGTGCGGTTGGCGCTTCCTACTTTTTGACAGATAATTTGGCCATTGAAGCTGGAATTAGATACACCAGCGGTGGGCTAAATCTTGCCAATGGATCAGGTATTTTGTCGGTGCCAATCGGCATCAAGTATTACTTTGGTCGAGGTAAAAAGAAGTAAATGCAATTGATCACGAAGACAGCGTTATCACACAATGAAAAAGAAGCCATTCGCCAGCTTTGGAATGTGGAGTATCCATCAGTAATTGCACATAAAACACCAGCTTCTTTTGATGCTTATTTAGCAGCACTTGAAGATCAAAACCATGCTTTAGTAATAGATGAAAACCAAGTGATTCAAGCTTGGTTTTTTGATTTTGTGAGAAAAAGCGAGCGCAATTTTGCCATGATTGTTTCGCGGAAAGCCCAAGGTAGAGGATTGGGTAAAACATTGATAAATCAAGCTCAAACGCATCATTCAAATTTGAATGGTTGGGTAGTAAAAACCAAAGGCTTATTAAGAGCCGATGGCAGCGGATATCCTAATCCAAAAGACTTTTACCTAAAGTGCGGGTTTACTATTTTGGAAGATCAAATTTGGAAAACCGAAGCATTTGAGTCGATGAAGATACGTTGGACAAGCGGCCATTAATGACACTCAGCTACACCTTGCTCCGTTGCTTTTTAAGCTCAGAGTCCTGCATAAATTAGAATGCATATAAATCTATTGTAGTTGATTACCTCTGGTTCGAAACCATGGTATATTAAATAAACGTTAAGTATAATATTATTTCTTGGTGGTTAAAACAAAGTCGACATATCTTTTTCGCATCACAAATTAAACCCTCATGCTATGAAAAAGATTGTATTTTTTTGTTTTAACCTGATATTTGGCGCCAATATATTGGTTGCCCAAGTGCAATCACCGCCTCCAGTCGAGTGGAAACACGATCATCATTTTCCACACTTGCCCATTGATTCAACTGGAGCTATAATACCAATTACTGGTGGGACTGACGACTACAGTGGTGAAGATTGGTGGTTCTCAGTCAAAAAGACCTACGATACACTGGGTGTGCACAATGGCTACGTAGCCTGTGGCTATTCCAATTTTGAAGATCACGATACACTACCTACAACTCCTTGGTTGTATGATGAAGTTTCAGGAGGACAAGGAGGTGTAGTTCAAGATATCTTAGATTCTGTGGAAGTCACAGAATGTTCTCAATTTCATTATTTTCCTAATTACCCTAAAGGCACAACCATGCAAACCATTGGTAGATATAACCTATCTGGAAATATGATGTGGTGCCGGGTTGTAAACAGAGGTGCTTTTGAAAATGTAGTTCAATCGAATGATGGATTGCATTTCATTGCTACTGGATATACCAATGCCATTAAGGATAGAAAGGCTTATCAATGGAGTGGAGGTGAATTCCTAGCATACAACCCCGATGGCTCAGTAACAAACACTTTTGAAGGTTGGGATACGGCAGGCTATACGGGCCGTGCAATCAATATCAACATGGTTTCACTAGATGCCTTAACGGGTGATATAGAATGGAATTATCTCTACGGCAGCGATGATTATAATGTTGACCCAGAAGCAGCATTCAAATGTAGAGGTAAAGGGCGGGCGATTGCCAGTGGCTCTGGTCTCGGTTCTAGTGCAACATACAGAATAGCAGGAAATGTGCGTGCTTATGATAGTACTGGTGTTTCAATAAAACGAAGTATGGCAGTCATGGAAATAGATGAAGATGGAATTCTACAATGGTTTGATACGCCTTTAGATAGTGAAGGAGTACATACCAATGCACTTGATATTATCAGAAATGAACTAGGGCATAATGAATATTACGTTACTGGACATCAATATTTAACTGTAAATGAAACATTAACTAGTACTTCTAATTCTAAAATAAAGCTATTATGTTATTCTGAAAATGGCTCGCTCAAATGGAACGAGGATATTGATAACTCCATTGACTCAGCAATCAATGAAATAGGAAATGGGACAAACCAACACGAGTATAATGGTGGTTGGGGAATAACAATAGATTCTGATTCTAATCTTTTATTAGCAGCTTTTATCAATACTAGATACGACCCACTTACTGGACATTCTTCAAACGGAACTGGTCGAGTTTACACAATTAATCCTGATACGTCAGTTTTTACAGGAATCGCTTCATCTGCAAATCCTATAAGTGTAGGCTATTTTGGGGCGTTTGATTTAAGACTAGGAATAACCTCAACCTTGGATGGTGGCTTTGCCTTTATTTCAAGTAAAAGAAGACCAACCGCTTGGAATTACAGTAGCTTTACCAGTGCATTTCCATCATTACCGATTCCAGGTCATTTAGCCAATGGCGGGCCTTGTGGAAATTCAAGTTATAATTTTGATAGTTGGGATTCTGACTCATATATTTCAAAATATCAGAAAGATAGTACTGGAAATTGGGAGTTGAGATGGGAGAATCAAATTGATTCAGACAACCCAAGAGCGGTTTATCCCGGTGATTTGAAAAAGCAAGAATGCGTTTATAAGATACTCGAAAACTCTGATGGTAGTTTGGTCTTTACTGGAAATACAAGTGACAATCATGATGATTATTACTTGGTAAAGATCAAAGCCGACTGTGGCAATCCGCTCCTTATTACAGCCGCAACAATTAGCAATTGCTATGGAGACTCAAATGCTGTTGCATTTGCAAGCGCAAATGGTGGTACTGCACCATATACATATAACTGGCCTGGAAGTATAACGGGCGATACTGTTAGCAATCTACCAAGTGGTAATCACATCATCACAGTTGCAGATGCCGCAGGATGTGAAGCAATTGCACTGTTAGAAATTGAAGAACCAGACACAGTTTTGTACATCTCCTCTTCAACAATTACTAATTTGCTCTGTACTAATGACAGCAACGGCAGCATTACTATAGTTGCAGCTGGAGGTGAATCACCCTATAGCTACCACTGGTCAAATGGAGATACTACAAATAGTATCGATTCTCTTGTCGCAGGAGTTTACTTCTTAACATTAACTGATAGCCTTGGCTGTGGGCTGGTAGATACATTTACTGTTTCGTCTCCATCGCTACTTTCTATTATCGCTGCTGTAAGCTCTGACACCGTTTGTGCGAATGATACGGTTTCGCTCACTTCAACTCCTAGTGGTGGTACATCTCCTTACACCTATATCTGGTCTAATACCGCTACCGCACAAAACCAAACGGGAGTTACCGTTTCAGCCTCAACTACTTATGTGATTACCTTAACTGATGATAATGGGTGTTCTGCTCTTGACTCAGTTTCAGTGTATGCTTCACCAGCTCCATCCATTAATTTTACTTCTGTAGAAGTATGGGCACAAGCTAAAGACTTTCCATTGCTGCATGCCGAGCCAGAAGGTGGAGTTTACTCAGGTGCGGGAGTTTATTCTTATCTGGGCGATTATTGGTTCAAGCCCTCCGTTTGTACCTCTTTAAGCTATTGCAACCAACCTATTACTTACACTTACACCGATAGTATTGGATGCAGCAACACCATTACAGATACGTTCATTGTTTATCATGATTGCCAAGGAGTGAACACTACTGCTATGCCTCCAACCATAAGCACTACCACAGGATATGGAGATATACAGTATCCTTTAGCATTGGCATCGAATAATGAAGCACAAATAGCTGACTTGGTGCATAATCAAGATTATGATTTGTTTTTTGCAGGTTCTTACAAAGGGAAAACACAAATTGGTCATAGAATATTTAAAAGTGTGGCCAACTCTACAGATATTGTAGTAGGTATGTTTGACGGAGATAATACTGGAACAAATGCCGGCTGTGGGTTGGTGTGGTTAGAAACCTATGGGGGTGATGGAGAAGACTTTGGCCACGCTGTTGAGGTAGAAAATCCTTTAAACAACGGATACGTTTATCTAGCGGGTGAAATTACAGAAGGGTATGACTTTGACGGCAATGTACCAAACGTATATAC
>CAZWXC010000046.1:7674-10034 GCA_964637935.1 uncultured Flavobacteriales bacterium
CGAAAAAGGCTTTGTCATTGCGCTTGACCCAACTACTTATTATACCACTTGGCAGTGGGGTAGCATTGTTGGAGCCAACGACCTAGCGGTAAGTAGTATCAATGATATTGCCTTAACACCTGGCGGAGAGTTGGGTGCTGTTGGGTTCGCAAGGTATTCAACAAACAATTTAACGTTTGCAGGCAACACATACACAGGTGGTCTGTTAGATGACCCATTTATCGGAGTATATGATGCATTTGGAAATGAAGTGCGTTCTGCGGTAATACCTGATAATGATGATGGCGCCTATAATGCCGTTGAAAACGCAGGCCAAGATTTTATCGCGGTTGGGAATTCGAAGGATTTATTTGGCAACACCCTTACAGGCGTTATGCCTTACGGTTTTGGGAATTTGACTTACGCAAGTACAGGGTTTGAACATGCCTTGTTTTCAAGATTCGCAGCTCCGTACACCACACTGGAAGTAAACTTGGTGGGCAATGCTTACGACAACAGTGCGGAAGCCATTCACGCAGACCCTAATGGTGGTGATTATTACGTAACAGGGTATTATAAGGAAGTGATCGATTTTGGTTGCGGGTCAATGGCCTCCATAATGACTGGTAGCAGCTATACGCAAGATGCCTTCGTGTTACGTATGGATGCAAACGGCAATTGCTTGTCTCAACAAACTATTGGCGATTTGGGTGATGATGAGTGCCAAGCAGTTTACTATAGTCCTTCAAATTGGTTGTTTGTGGGCGTAGGTCTCGATCCTGGGTTTGGAAGTGAAGACGAAGTGTTGTTTGAACTTGACCCAGTTTCTTTGAATGTAAACAGCGCACAGGTTTTGATAAATGGTGTACCGTCAGCCAATTTAATAACTTCTCTTTCTACCAATATCGGTTGGGGAACACCTGTGGGAGCGGTGATTGCCGGAGGTTATTTTAACGGAACCATTTCTTTAAACAATACCATCAATGCCGCAGGAAGCAATCAAGATGGATTCTTGGCACGGATTGCCTACAACAGCAGCTATTTTGCCGCATTCAAGTATGACGAAAAGGACACTAAAGTTGAATTGAATGGCTTGGCCTTGTATCCAAATCCTAGTACAGATATTTTGAACATCGCACTCGAATTCGGTGCAAAAGTTTCCATTTATGACGCTACCGGTAGGCTGGTTTATAGTGCTGGTTTGAACGAAGGCATTACAGAAATTAATGTTTCGAAATGGAGCCGTGGCATATATCACGTGATTAGCCAGCATGGATCGGATATTCAGAGTGGAAAGTTGGTACTTCAATAAGTCGAATTAATTCATTTAACGGTGGTTGGCCAGAGTCAACCACCGTTTTTTATTTTATGATGTTCACAACTCCAGATTGTATTACCTGCCTACCTCTATAATCAAAATATACCACTTCATAAGCAAAAATACCGCTGCCTAGGCTTTCTCCATCAAAGGTGCCGTCCCATTCAAACTGGGGGTTGTTGGAGGTAAAAACAACCTTACCCCAACGGTCGTAGATGGTAATTTGAAATCCTTTAGTAAATGCCTCTGTAGAGCGCAATTGAAAAACATCGTTCAAGCCATCACCATCGGGTGTAAAGGCATTGGGCAAGAACACGTTTGGTTCAATGATCTTTTGCAACCAATGCATAGCCGTATCGCTGCAACCAATGCTGTTGAATACTGATTGTGCAATTTGGTAGGTACCCGTATCGGCTACTACCCAAGTATAATCTGGTTGTTGGGCTATTATTTCTTCGTTTGCCCAATAGAGCCAAGACTCTGCACGATAACTTTCATCTGTAATACGTATTGATTTTTGAGTGTGAACGATGACAGAATCGCTCAAGCTAAAACCCGCTACCGGTGTTTCTGTCAGTTGTATGATGCATGCGGTGTCTGTTTTCAGTGTGCAACCCGTGGCCGAAGTTTGCACTACGCTCACTCGCTGACATCCCGGTCCGGCAAAAAAGGTTCGATAACTTTTGTCTGTGAGTAAGGTGCTATCAGCATTTCCATTCACCGTCCATTGATACCGGTTGCCCCATTGATGGTTGTTGATATAAAGTGTAAACCACCTGCGGCTGCAAGGCAAATCATCTTCTATGGCAATAATGGGTGCAGGTGTTTCATCAACCTTAACCAACGCATTGTCGGTTGCAGGTGTTGTGCCGCAGCCATCGCTCACAGTAACTGAAAGATTACTCGCTGTAGTAAAACTGGTAGAAACAGAATCTCTCACTTGGCCCGTAGACCAATCAAATGTAAAAGCACCGTCACCACCATTTGCTACTGCTTTGGCCGTAAATAGTTCATTGGGGCAAAAACTGTCTAAGGACAATATTTCTACCGAAAGTTTTGGGCG
>CAZWXC010000047.1:0-9904 GCA_964637935.1 uncultured Flavobacteriales bacterium
AAAGAAGTAGAAAGTCGCTGTCCGAGTTCGGTCATGAGGAATAGGGCAGGAATGGTTCCAACACCAAAAAACAGCATGAAGGCTGCGCCATCCCATGGAGTGAATGTATTTGCAGCTCCGGCAACGGCCAAGTAAACCAGCCCGCATGGCAATAAACCGTTGGCCATGCCCAGCATAAACCGCGTGGAGGTTTTTGACCATTCTTGCGCATGAATGACTTGGTGCGCCTTGAACGAAATTTTGCTAATGGCATTTTCTAGAAATCGCACCTTTTTGCTAAAAGGCAAAATCAACACTCCAGCCACGAGTATAATTCCCATAACAATGGAAAAAACTTGCTGAACACCAAGCATACTAAAGCTTTGGCCAATGGCACCTGCAATGGCGCCAAACGTGGCATAGGTGATTAATCGGCCAGCGTGATGCAGCAGTTGTAAACCGCGCGTTTTGCCGCTATTTACCGCAATAAGGATAGGACCGCACATGCCAGCGCAGTGCGCGCTGCCCAAAAAACCGATTGATATGGCTGCAAGCCAATACATCTTGAATTAGATAAAAAGGTCTTTTTTGATGAAATAGCCCTGATCTTGAACCATCCACTGAATTTGCACTTCGTATCGGCCTTTGGTAAATTGCTCAAGCGGAACTTGAATGCTTCCATTTTCAATGTTTGACAAGCTGATCATCACGTCCATTTTTTCATCGCTTGGGCGAAAAAAGTTTACGCAGCCATTGCTCACCAAGGTCGATAATCCTTCGGGAAACGTTACCGTTACCATTTCGCCAGCAGCTCTCACGCTGATTTGATCTGCAAAAGGCTCAGCATTATGTATGTCGTGAATGCGAGATTGATAGGCTACTTCTTGAGCATAGTAATCTTCGGCTACTAGGTCAATATTTTGGTTGAAACAACCTGTTACTAAAGCAAGAATATATACCGCAAAAAGTATAAATGCTGCCATTATTCCGTGTCCCCAATTCATGATTTCTTAGTTTTAATTTGATTTTTTTTGATCTAATCCGAACATGTTTGTTTTTGATGCATCTCGACTTCTTCAGGATTCTCGAAGTTTCGAGACGAACTGACATTTTCGGGGGATTAGTTTGCCGGGCCAACAAAGTTGGTTTTTACGGTTTCTATTCGTTTTTCATTGTCATAAACGCCAATCTCAACCTTGGTTTTGATGCCGTCAAGATGGTCGGTGTTTACTACTACAAACAGGGCTCCTTCGGCCACGCCTTGTTGCTCTATTTTAGGATCTTGACCTACAAATTCAATTGTTCCTTCTAGGTTTTCTAGCTTGAAACTAACAGGGAAATCTCTGTTTGTTTTGTTGATGATTTTGAAATTGTAAAGGTTGCTGATTTGGCCTTCGCCTCGATCTTGAAACAACATGCCCGGAGTGCGCAAAATGGTGGTTTCTACATCGCTACGGCTCACTAATAGCGTGATGATTACGACTAGTAAAACGCTTAACACGGCAGTATAACCAATGATTCTGGCGTTGAACCCAAATGGTTTTTTCTCGGCAATGCTGGCTTCGGTTTTGTAGCCGATCAGTCCTTTTTTAAGGTTTACAGATTCCATCATGTAGTCGCAAGCATCCATGCAAGCGGTGCAGTTTACACATTCAAGCTGCGTTCCGTTTCTGATGTCGATACCTGTTGGGCACACATGCACACAAGCACCACAATCTATACAGTCGCCTTTGCCAACTTCGGCTCTTACTTCATTCTTTTTGAACTTTGCTCGGCCTTCGCCTCGCGTATAGTCATAAGCTACTACTAGGCTGTTTCTGTCAAGCAGCACGCCTTGTAGTCTGCCGTAAGGGCAAACAGTGGTGCACACCTGCTCTCGCATCCAAGCAAAAACGCCATAGAACAAACCAGAGAAAATTACCATGGCTGCGAAACCGCCAATGTGTTGACCAAGTGGTTCGGTGATGATTTTGAAAAGCTCTTCGCTACCAATAATGTAAGCTAGAAAGGTGTTGCCAATGGCAAAACTGATGACCGCAAAAATGAAGTGCTTTAAGGTTTTCTTCCAGATTTTTTCTTTATCCCATGGTTGCTTGTTGAGTTTGATTTGTTGCTTCCAATCGCCTTCGATGGCGTATTCTATTTTTCTAAAAACCATTTCCATGAAAATGGTTTGAGGACAAACCCAACCACAAAACAAGCGGCCAAAAACCACCGAGAAAAGAATGACAAACACAATGCCCGTGATCATGGCAAACACAAAAAGGTGAAAATCTTGTGGCCAGAATACGTTTCCTAGAATGATGAATTTACGCTCAAGTACATTGAGCATAAGCAGCGGCTGATCGCCAATGCGAATGAATGGTCCGCTAAAAAGAAATGCGAGTAAGAACCAACTTAAAATGGTTCGTTTAGTAAACCAAGGTCCTTTTGGTTTTTTGGGATAAACCCAGATACGTTTTCCCTTATCATCTACCGTAGATAGGTGATCGCGAAAGGATTCTGATGTTGAGTTATCTGACATGATAGCTTTTTGTTTGGTGAGTTTTTGGTTTGTGTCGTCAGATTTCTAATCCATACCTTAGAAACTTTGGCGGAAAAAAAAGAGGGTCAACTTCAATTAAGTTGGGGCTTAAGTTGACCCTCAATTTTGGGGTGAATTGAATTTTTAGTCAACCATTGTTACTTCGCCAGTAGCGGCTTCGCTGGTTTTGGCGGCAGTGCTGTCTGCTGGAGTTTCTTCGCTAGTCGCGGTTTTTTCTTCATACAGATCGCCTTGTGGTTCTTTGGCGTTAGCAGGATTGCTGCCTCTCAAACTCTTGATGTAGCTGGTTACTTCTTGAATTTTTGAAGGAGAAAGTTGAGCTTCCCAGCTTACCATTCCTTTGGCTGGCACACCATACTTGATGGTTTTGAAAATATCAGTAACTGCACCACCGTGTATCCAATAATCATCGGTAAGATTTGGTCCTACACCACCTGGCATACTTCCACCACTTTCGCCATGGCAAGGCATACAGTTGAGCTTGAAGATTTTTGCGCCAGCGGCAAGAGAAGATGCATCGGTTAGCAGCTCAACATTGTTTTCGTCTACCGTGTTGGTTTGGGTAGCCATAAACGCTGTTTTTGCTGTTTCAGCCTCAGCCATTTCGGCAAGGTATTCTTGGGCTGATGACGGACCATCGCCAATGAAATAGTATCCTGAATAAACAAATGCAAACACGATTGATAGATAAAAACCATAGAGCCACCAAGGTGGAAGGTTGTTATCCAATTCTTTAATGCCATCGTATTCGTGATCAGTCATTACATCTTCTTCTTGATCTAAAGGCACCGCATCGGTAAGCAAAACATTCACTTTGTCTATCCAAGTTTGTGGCACTTTTCCTTCTTCGTCTTGAATCAGCATTTTGAACAAGCTGTTCAACTTTACTACTAAGTAAATGAATGCTAAAAACAAGAATAAGTTAAGCGTGATCAAGGCTAAAAAAGCCGTGTCGTTGAGGCTCACTAGCTCATCAAACTTTGCATCAGCAGCCATTAATTGGCCAGAAGCACCTAACAAAATCAAGGTAGCAATAGCAGTAGCGGTTTTGTTCCAGCGTGCTTGCCATATTTGCTTGTTGGCAGCAATGCCTTTTATTACGTTGGCAATAATTAAGATTGCCAATAGCTGAAAGCCTGCAAAAACGGTGAGCACTACTAAAAGCGACTCGTCTGAAA
This sequence comes from uncultured Flavobacteriales bacterium, assembly GCA_964637935.1. GTDB lineage: Bacteria > Bacteroidota > Bacteroidia > Flavobacteriales_G > Salibacteraceae > SHAN690. The sequence goes on from CAZWXC010000047.1 coordinate 3,703, forward strand.
TTCCTATTGATTTTACAAGCGTAGTATTTGCCCAAGCAGCTTGAGGCGCAGCGGTGATCAAAAGCGCCATAAAAGCAACCGCGCTCTTTCTGAAAAATGTGTTGGTTTTCATGGCGGTATTATTCATTTTCGGTTAATGGAAGTTGTTCTAATTCTGCTACATAGCTCTTCTTCATAAATATTACCCAAGCCAAAAGCCCGATAAAAAAGCTGAAGAATATGATGAATGAAATCAAAGGATAGATCTCAATGCCAGCTATTGTTTCTAGGTGATGTCCTATTAGTTTCAACATGACTTTTACTTTTTTAGTGGTTATTGTTGAGCTACGGGTTCAGTTTCAATGTCTTTACCTAAGCGTTGCAAGTAGGCAATCAAGGCAATGATTTCTTTCTCTTTGCTGATGGTGTATTTTTCAGCGGCAAGTCCATCAGCAATTTGCTGACGTTGTGCGTCCAAATCTGCCATTGCTTGTCCTTCTTCATAACCATCAGGATAGGGAACACCCATGGTGCGCATTGCAGCAATTTTTGCATTGGTGTTTTCTACATCCAAATCATCTTCAAACATCCATGGATATGGAGGCATGATAGAGCCTGGACTCATGGTGCGCGGATCTAACATGTGGTTATAATGCCAGCTGTCTGATTTGCGAAGTTTAGAACTACCCTCACGCGCCAAATCTGGTCCTGTACGCTTGCTTCCCCACAAGAATGGGTGATCGTATACAAATTCGCCAGCTTTGCTGTATTCGCCATAGCGAGCGGTTTCGCTGCGGAAAGGACGCACCATTTGCGAGTGGCAATTGTTACAACCTTCGCGGATATACAAGTCTCTGCCTTCAAGCTCAAGTGGCGTATAAGGCTTTACACTGCTGATGGTCGGGATATTGCTTTTTACCAAGGCGGTAGGTACAATTTCTACTAAACCACCTATAGAATCTGCTACCACAGCAAGCACAGTCATCACTAGAGGTTTGCGCTCAAGCACACGGTGCCAGTATTCGCCAGCATGTGCTTTGTAGGTGCTTGTTAGTGGCGCTGCTTCTGCGTCTTCGTTTTTCACAAACACGCCTGTTTTGGCAGTAGCAATCAAGTTGTAAACCATCACAAACACACCAATGATATACAGTGCACCACCAAAGGCACGCATAGCATACATGGGTAAAATTTGAGTTACAGTTTCTAAGAAGTTAGGATAGGCTAACATGCCTTCTGTAGTAAATTCTTTCCACATCAAACTTTGAGTGAAACCAGCCCAATACAATGGAATAGCGTAGAAAATGATTCCCAATGTTCCGATCCAGAAGTGGAAGTTGGCCAATTTGGTTGAATACAATTTGGTGTTCCACATTTTAGGGATCAAGAAGTAAAGCATACCGAAGGTTAAGAAACCATTCCAACCCAAACCACCAATGTGCACGTGAGCAATAGTCCAATCGGTAAAGTGACTGATGGCGTTTACGTTTTTCAACGACATCATTGGCCCTTCAAACGTAGACATACCGTAGCATGTGATGGCTACCACCATAAATTTCAATACAGCATTGTCTCTTACTTTGTCCCACGCACCGCGCAGTGTAAGCAAGCCGTTTAGCATACCACCCCAGCTTGGCGCAATAAGCATGATGGAGAATACTGTTCCTAAACTCTGAGCCCAATCAGGCAAAGCAGTGTAAAGCAAGTGGTGTGGACCAGCCCAGATATAAATAAAGATCAACGCCCAAAAGTGGATGATTGAAAGGCGGTAAGAATAAACAGGTCTATTGGCTGCCTTTGGTACGAAGTAGTACATCAAACCTAAATAAGGTGTGGTTAAGAAAAACGCTACTGCGTTGTGTCCATACCACCATTGCACCAATGCATCTTGCACACCAGCATACCAGCTGTAGCTTTTAAATAAAGTAACAGGAAGTTCGAATGAGTTGAAAATGTGAAGAATAGCAACCGTAACAAACGTTGCGATATAAAACCAAATTGCCACATAAATATGACGCTCTCTTCGTTTGATAATGGTCATGATCATGTTCAAACCAAAAACCACCCAAATCAAAGCAATGGCAATGTCTATTGGCCATTCAAGTTCAGCATATTCTTTACTGGTAGTGATACCAAGTGGCAATGTAATGGCTGCCGAGAGAATGATGAGCTGCCAGCCCCAAAAGTTAATGTTGGAGAGCAAGTCGCTCCACATACGCGTTTTGAGCAGGCGTTGCAATGAATAATAAACCCCGGCAAAAATTCCGTTTCCTACAAATGCAAAAATGATTGCATTGGTGTGTAGCGGACGTATTCTACCAAAGGTGATGAATTCGATGCCAGCATTAAGTTCGGGAAACACCAGTTGCAAAGCAGCCGTGAGCCCTACTAACATACCAATAATGCCGAAGACAACGCTCGCAATTAAAAACTTGCGTACAATGCCGTTGTCATAACTAAACTTGTCTAGTTCCATGTTTATTTAGAGGTTATAGGTTGAGATTTTTCTTTTTTTTCATCGTCAAACAGTATGCGCACTGCAGGACTGTAGTCGTCTTCGTATTGATTGGTTTTGATGGCCCAGATAAAAGCCCCCAAAAACCCCAAGGCTATTATTAAGCTAACTACAATGTGTATGATCATTACACTCATTTGGCTCTTTGAATTATGTTGACAAAGGTGACCTTGGCGGTTGGGCGGCAGAATGACTCAGGTTTGCAGCCAATCTGACTTTTATCAGGTTTGTGTGAATTTTCGTTAATGGCAGTTTGCATTTCTCGCCTTTGCCGAAGATGATTGATGCGGTATTTCCTTTGTGGGCCGTATTTTACTTTTACTCATCTTAAAAAAAACCTATGCGCCTAAGATTACAAGCCTTTTTAATAGGCATTTTATTGAGTTTTTCAACCAAAGCTCAAGATGTGGTTACCACCAAAATCATTTCTATTGAGCCGTTTATGAAATTGAGCTATGGCGCTTTTTTCAAATCGCTTGTGCTTAGTTCGCCTCATTGCTCCATGGAGCATTTATCTGATTTTCCCTTTGAGTGGGGATATCAGTATGAGATTAAAGTACAAGAAACTATTTTGGAAAACCCACCGATGGATGGAAGCAGCTTAACCTACAAGCTTTTGAAAGTTGTTTCAAAAGAGCCTACAGATTCAAATTACACTTTTAAGCTCACCCTTGAAAGCGACTTTTACCTCGGGCCTGGCGAACAGAAAAGCACGTTTGCGTTGATCAACGATAGCACCTATCGCTATTTTGACAAAGTAGATTTAATCATTCCGGAAAATTTGCGGGAGTCTTTTCAGCAAGTACTCTTGCCAGCATCAAGCGCACAAGGTGAGTTCAGAGTAATTGATTTACACACCATTGAACTCATTATGCTACAGTAGTCTTGGCTTGAATTTGTTGCGCCTTTTCTGAGTTAATCAAATCGTAGACGCTTTCATCTATGCCTAAATTTCTAAATGCATCTTCTAAGCTACTGGTGATATGTATGTTCATCAGTTTGCTCATTTTAGACTTGAAAATGAAGCTTTTTGCAATGCCTTGTTGACTATCGGCCAAAATAACCATGAAGCCTTTGGCAGTTTTAGCATTATTGAAAAAGAATGCTGTGAGTTGAGGAATATCTTTTATTCCTATTTCTATTTTGCAACCTCTTATGTCTGCTAATCCTTTTAGGTAGATATCATAGTCTAAATGGTTCCAAATAGCGTGTGATGCATTTACTAAAAGGTCGAGAGAGACTTTATTGTGGAAGCGTTCAATGACAAGCTTTTTTTCTGAAGAAACGATGAACTCAACCATGCTCTTGCTTATTCTTAGGGTTAATTCAGTTCAATCAGACTTCAACGTATGAATTACTTTCAAACGGAATCTTAAATGCTTGGTTAGAATTGATCAAATTATAAAAAGACTCATCTATTTGCAGTGCATTAAGGGCTTCCTCGAAATCACTCATCACATGAATATTCATAAGTTTTATAACATTCGATTTGAACATGAAGCTTTTTGCGATGCTCTGATTACTATTCGCCAAAACGATTACATAGCCGATGGCACTGTTAGCGTTGCGAAGGAAAAAATTGGCTATTCTCGGTACGTCTTTGTATCCGATTTTCACTTCGCAGTTCCTTATGTCAATTAGTGCTTTGTGTTTTTTGTCATAATCAGGATTTGCCCATATAGCTAATGCAGCACGCTCAATCAAATCGAAGGTTACTTCATCTTCAAATTTCTCTAGTACTAATCTTTTCTCTCTAGAAACGTAGTATTTAACCATTCCTTTTTGGGTTCAATGGTTCATTGCCGTCAGCGCAAGGCAAAGTCATTTTAAAGACTGTGCCTTTGCCCAAAGTTGATGCTACAGTTATGTTTCCACCCATTAATTCCACAAATTTTTGTGTGATAGATAACCCTAAACCAGTGCCCGTATGCTTTGAAGTATGGTGCGTAGTTTCTCGCTCAAAAGGTTCAAATATTCGATTCAGATAATCGGGAGAAATTCCAATTCCAGTATCAATCACTGAAAGAACAATTTTACTTGGTGGTATTTTTTCCACTTGTATTTCGACCGTGCCACCGCTGTTGGTAAATTTGATAGCGTTGTTCACAATATTGCTGATGGCTTGGTAAGTAATGGCTTCATCTACATTTACACGAGCATATTCGGTTTTTATGTTTTGAATCAAATTGATGTTTTGCATTTCTGCAATTACCTTTTGATTGTCAAGCACTTCTCTTATTACTTCCAGTAAATCAATGGTTTGGAGTTTGAAATAGTCCTTGTTTACTTCAAGTCTTGAAAGGTTGAGAATTCCGTCTATTGTATTCAACAGACGGTAGCCGCTCTTATGCTGTATTTCAAGAAATTCGCGCGTTTCATTATCGGTGATAGTCTCTTTCAAAATCTCGTTGATGCCTAGCATTCCATTCAAAGGAGTTCTTATTTCATGGCTCATATTTGCCAAAAACCGCGATTTAAGCTGATTCATCTCTTCTGCTGCTTTTTTAGCTTCTTGAAGATCGATAAGCGATTTTTTTAACGTTTTTGAAGCAAGAATGTGCGAAGTCTTATAATGATAAATCAACATCACCAAAATCAATATGATGATAATAGAAGAGATAGATTTTTCAAAAGTAGATTGTGCAATCGGCTGAATAAATGATAATTCAATTCCAGTATCCGAAGCATACCAAAAGCCAGATAAAGCAGCAATGTGTAGTAATATAAATACGGTTTGCCACCGCTGTTGTAGCAAGTTTATTGCAAAAACCAAATTTACAGCCATATGTAGACCGCTAATGAGCGAATAAGAAGGGTATAGCCACAAGTTATAAGTGAAGATAACAGTGCTAAAAGCCACAAGAATGTGCGCCACACCATTTATCGTTTTTCGATATTTTAACACAAAAAGTCCGCTCAAATAGAAGGACACACTCAACCAACCTACTATCACTTGATCCCATTCTATCTTTGTTTTTAAAAGATAAAGCACCTGTAGCGGAAGCAAAAGCGCCAAAGAAAGAATACACGCAAAAAAAATCACTTTAAAATTAGCCTGACGCAAATGATCAGGTTCATTTTTAAGCAAGTCGCCAATGAAGTATGCCTTTAACTTCTGATAAGGTTGTTTTAAGATGCTGCTCACTGGATTGGGGTGCTAGTAAGATGGAGAAAGATGTACGAGAATTATTTGGATTTGTTGGCGTGCTGCAATCTACGAATGTTTCTTGTTTTTGAAAATTAAGAAAAAAGAAAATTCCTAAGGTTTTTGCAATAATGGAAACGCAGAATATGGTCAACTTTGCAGCATGACAAAAGACACCTTTGAGTTGGGCACTGAACATGAATTTATAGCCCTAGATAAATTATTGAAATTGATAAGTTTGGTTGGCTCAGGTGGCGAGGCACATTCGGTAATAGAAGAAGGATTGGTTACCGTAAATGGCGAAGTAGAACTTCAAAAACGCAAAAAACTCCGCAAAGGTGACGTGATGGTTTTTGAAGGAACTGAAATCACCATACAATGACAGACGGAACGCTGAGAGCAAACATGCAAGTGGGTTCTGAAGTAAATATTGTGTTGAAAAAGGATCAACGCAGCGGAACGCTAACCCACGGGTTTATCAAAGATTTTTTGACCAAAGTGCCAAAACATCATCGCGGTATAAAAGTGCGACTAGAAGACGGACAGATTGGTCGTGTGCACGAAGT
>CAZWXC010000048.1:0-9860 GCA_964637935.1 uncultured Flavobacteriales bacterium
TGAACTCCTACCCTTTCAAACTCCGTTTTTATGAGAGGTAGCAGCGAGTCGGCAGTAGATTTGTTGGTGGCTAAAATGATTTCGTTCATTTTATAAAACCACGTGTTTTTGAAATATATCAGGTTGATTTTTTCCTTTTCCAAATCATACAAAGGTGCTTGGTAGCTGTTTTGTGACGAAAGCTGCACAGCCAATCCTTCAAAAGCCCAGCGTGTGGCCATCATTTCGCCCGAAAGCGGCACCACACTTCGACCAGCCATTGTTGGGTTCAACTCTTCGAACTTGACCAACAAACCACTGAGCATAAGCTGTGGAATAATTAAAAAAGGAATGAGGATGTAAATGGTAACGGCACTCTTAAAGCCTGACGAAACGTTGAGTCCAAGAGCATTCGCGTAAAGCGAAAGCACAAAAAACATGAGCCAAAACTCAAAGTAATGTTCTCTGAAACCCATAATGGTATTGCCAACCAACACAAAAAGCAAGGCTTGAAATGCTGCAATAACAAGTAAAATAATCACCTTACTGCTGAGGTAAGATGCACGGCTGAGATTAAGGAATCTTTCGCGTTTCCTAATTTTTCGATCGCGGAGAATTTCTTCTGCACTCACCATCATACCAAGAAACAATGCCACAATCACACTCATGAAAACATAAGCCACCATGTTGCGATTGTCTTGAAACGTATATTCTTTGCCAGGAATGCGATAGCGCATTAAAAACGCTAAAAGAAACGCTAAAACTGGCGCTTCGAGAATGGTAATAAAAAGGTATTGGTGATTGTTGATTTTGGACAGCACATCGCGCTGTAAAAACACTCTAAACTGCTTAAACAAGCCCGGTTTACGGTAGTCATTTACAAAAGGTGCTGTGCTTTGCTCAGACTCGGGAGCCGGATTCAAAGCTTGTTGCTCCTTAAAATGCTCGTTCCATTGCTGGGGTGAAAACCTGCGTTCACCAGAAGGGAAACCTTGTTCATCCAATTGTCTGATTTCCAGAATGGAAAAAATTTGCTCTGGATTAACGTTTCCACAACAAACGCACTCGCCTATTTCAGGATTTATTTGATGTGTTGCTAGCTTGAAGTAAATCACAGCATCCACTGGATTTCCGATATAAACCGGATAGCCACCTTGATCTAACAACAAAAGCTTATCAAAAGCCTTGAAAATTTGTGACGAAGGTTGATGAATCACCACAAAAACTAAGGTGCCGCGCAGTGAAAGCGACTTCAATAAATCGATGATTACCTCACTGTCTTTTGACGAAAGTCCAGAAGTAGGTTCATCTAGAAACAATACTGCCGGCTCGCGGATCAACTCAAGCGCAATGTTAAGCCGTTTGCGCTGGCCGCCACTTATTATTTTTTCGAGTGGGCTACCCACTTTGAGGTGACGTATCTCATTCAAGCCCAAATCAATAGCTACTTTCTCTACTTTTTCTCTTACAAACTCATCGTCTTTTCCGGCAAAGCACAATTGGGCGTTGAAATACAAGTTTTGGTAAACCGTGAGGTCTTCCATCAACAAGTCGTCTTGCGACACAAAACCCACTACACCTTTCAGCGTTTGAGCTTCATCATAAAGATCTATTCCGTTTACAGTAATAGAACCAGTACTTGGTCTCGCGCTGCCATTGAGCACATTTAGCAAGGTAGATTTTCCTGCACCCGAACCACCCATAATGCCCATCAATGTGCCTGTGTGCTCGGTAAAACTTAGCTCATGCAAGCCAATTTTTCCGTCAGGAAAACGGTAGGTGATGTTGCTAACTTTAAATTCAATTTTGTGTTGAGCATACTGCTCGCGCATACAGGTGAGCACATCGCTAAAATAGAGTGGCTTGAGAATCTGGCCCCGAATAATGGCTCCGCGTCCAAAAACATAAACACGGCCGTGCTTCATTTGCACACCGTTTAATTGCAAGGTTCTTAAGCCTTCATAGCAAGCAAAAAACAAGTCAGCAGAATGCACATAAGCTATTCGTATAACACCCTGAAGCTTTGGTCGGTAAATGTGTTTGTAAAGTTCTTTCGGTGGATTTACATCAGCAGAAACTACGAGTGCGTTTGGTCCAGCAAAATGCTCTGAGGCTTCGATCAAACCTTCAACCAGATCAAATTCATCCTGTGCAATGTTCAGCTCTTTGCTGATCATATTAAGTAGCTGATACTCTTCGTCCTCATAATCTGCCACCAGCACATATTCGATCAATCGAACCACCGCATTTGCCCTTTGGCGCTGCGTCAATGAAATATTAAGCTCTTTACAAATGGCTAAAATGCGCTCTTTTCTTACCTCAAGACTTAGGTTTTCATTTACGATTTCGTCATGCCGAACAAGGTATTCTTCGGCAGTAGCGTCCAACAGGGTTTGTTTCAAAAAAACTTCCTCTAATTCTCTGCGCACCTCGTGGTGAGGACTGTCGCCCTTTTCGATCAAGGCGAATAAATCCATTAGCAGAAGAAGACTGTTTTCTCTCATAAATGAGTTGGCTCGGTTAGTTGGCAAAGATTGCCATAATACATTGACAACATTGACACTATACGAATTAAAGAAGTAAGAGGTTTATGTGAATAAATTGCGAAGTTTTGGTCAGAATGTGGTAAGACGAAACATTCAAAAAATATTCTGGAAATACTTCATTGAACCCCAAAAGCTTACAACGCTTAGCATATGGCTGAAAATTAATTTTAAAAAAAGCCGACAGTTTTCAATGTCGGCTGTCATAGGTCTATTTCATTACCCACCCTTCGGCTCTGCTTAACTCAAGGCAGACTGCTAAATAGTCGTTCATACCTTCACTCCGATTACGCACACATCATCAATCTGCTCTAAACTAACACGCCAGCTTTCAAACTCTTGGTCGAGCATTTGTTTTTAGTTTTCAATGGTTTCAGTTGAAAGTCGAACCAAGGTTTTCTTGAAATGGACACACATGTTCTTCCATTTTCATCAGCTTTTTGAGCTGTAGAATTTATACTGCCACAAAACAGAGAAAAAACAAAAAGCACAGTAAGTTCTTCAGCATAAATGCGATGATGAGGGTTTGCTGTGCAATTTAGCGCAAACAATTAAATTAACTTCTTTGACTTTTAAAGTTTGTGAAGGCCAAGCCACCTTAAATCAAACTTTCGTGATTGGACAAGGTTTGGGTCTAAGTGAGAGGCTAAAAGTAGAAGATGATGATTTTAAAGTTGAAGACTTGAAAATAAAACAACATAGTCCTAGCTAGCAACTGAGAGAGTTTTTTTCAAGGCGCTATTCAAGTTTGTTTGGATGAAGTTCTGTATAAATGAAATCAAATCAGTCCAGCTCAATGCTTTAGAATCCAGTATACGTATGTTATACTCATTGAAAAAATCTTCTCCCCCTTCGTACTTAAGTTTACCCTCACCTGCTTGCCATTTTAAAATAAGTGAAGCTGTATTATTTTGGAAAAAAATATCCGGTGGATTAAGATCGGCATTTTTATTTCTAGGTCCTTCATTTAGTGAATCACCCAATGATTTAATAAATAAAAGTTCTGCTGATTGTTGAATTGACTTTTGATATAAATCGGCTAATCCGAATATTTTAACAAATGAATTAATCACATCACGTTCGGTAATTTTTTTTCCTCGATGCTGTATAATTAATTTTTGTAAAAGTTGATCAACACCTCCTGATATGGAAATCAAATACTTAAGAATGGATAAAAACTCGAAGTTCTTTAAGGTCAATATAAATCTCATCTTTTCCAGTTCCCCGCCTCTTTTTAAGTGATAACCAGAGTTTATATATGCGAAAGAATGGATTCTGTGACTTATCTGTATGCTTTGAATTACCCGATCCTCATTATCTATAATTAAATTTTTAAACTTCATCAACTCTCGAAGCTGAAGACGATTTGATTGAATCAAAAACTTCAAAATCTCTTTTAAACAAGTATTTGCCGCTGGTGATAAACTCGATTTGAATTCATTATCGAAAAATAACTCCAACCCATCTAAATTCGAAAAAGGAAAAATTTCATCGGAATAAAACTTCTCCATGTACCCGTTGAAATCTGTTTCTATACCATAATTATGATGAAATAAATTAGTGATGTTTTTGAAGTCACAAGAAATGATCACTTTCTCAAATCCAAACTTATTCTCAGTTGTATCCAAGTCGTTATGACTGGCAAAAACATTCAAAATCCTAAAAATATGCTCCGGATCTAAACGATCCAAGTCATCCAAAAGTAGAACCGGTAATCGTCCTTTTCTTTTGCCCTTTTTCTTCTTGACTTCTAAAAGTTGATTGACAATTAGTTGTGTGATGATATTATATTCAATGTAAGAGCCAAATTTAGACTCGATGCTTTCCAAATAGTCTTCAGCTTCTGTTCTACCTTGATTATAATCTGAATTGATGTGATTTTCATACTCTTTGAACTTCTCAATTATTTCATAAGATGAGCTCAGAATTCCCTCGGAAATTGCAACTGCTGGATTAAGTTTAGAGAAAGCTTTTGAAATTGTTTTTGCAAGGAAAAGAGGCTGTTTTCTCACAAAGTTGTAACCAACTATTAGCTTATCTAATTTTTCCTTAGACTCAAACTTAAGTTCCCCTTTTGAGAACAATTGTCTTAAAATATCTGCTTTAATTAGCTCAAATATCTCTTGATTTGAATTTATCGAATAATGAACAGGCGAAATTCTAATCAATAAAAAATCCTTTTCATTTGTCTTGAAATATTCGTTGAGAAAAGTGGTTTTTCCTATTCCATAAGCACCTGAAAAGATCAAATGCTTATTGTGTGGCAATCTCAGATGAGTATTAAATCTGTTATAAACATCTCCAAATGGAACATCCAGATTTTCAGACAAATACTTCATTTCAATTCATTTTAAATCATTAAACAAGCATAAACAAAAAAGCCGACAGTTTTCAATGTCGGCTGTCATAGGTCTAATTCATTACCCACCCTTTCGGCTCCGCTCAGGGTTCAGATTCATACACAGGTTAAGCGCAGTCAAAGCCTAGATATTCCTTCTATACTGTCCGCCACCCTTCGGAAGGCTCAGGATTGGCGGCATAAAATTCAGCTTACATATTTCTTCGGTATTGACCTCCAACCTCAAACAACGAATCTGTGATTTGACCCAACGAAGCGTATTTACATACTTCCATCAGTTCTTCAAACATGTTGCGGTTGTTAATGGCTGCTACTTGCAAGTTGCGAAGCAAAGCATCTGTTTTGTCGCCAAAGGCTTGGTGCAAGCGGTTTTTCATAGCAATTTGGTACTGCTTTTCTTCTTCCGTTGCTCGGATTACTTCTTTTGGCAAAATAGTAGGACTTCCCTTAGAACTCAAGAAAGTGTTCACACCAATAATCGGGAATTCACCCGTATGCTTCAAGGTTTCGTAATACAAGCTTTCTTCCTGAATCTTGCTCCGTTGGTACATGGTTTCCATGGCGCCAAGCACACCACCTCTTTCGGTGATTCTATCAAACTCAAGCAATACAGCTTCTTCTACCAACTCGGTCAATTCTTCAATGATGAACGAACCTTGTAATGGATTTTCGTTTTTCGCTAAACCAAGTTCGCGGTTAATGATCAACTGAATGGCCATTGCTCTGCGCACACTTTCTTCGGTTGGCGTAGTTATGGCCTCGTCATAAGCATTGGTATGCAGCGAATTACAATTATCGTAAATCGCATATAGCGCTTGAAGTGTCGTTCTAATATCGTTGAAGTCAATCTCCTGTGCATGCAAACTTCTACCACTGGTTTGAATATGGTATTTCAACATTTGAGCACGCGCATTGGCTCCGTATTTCTTGGCCATTGCTTTCGACCAAATTCTTCGTGCAACGCGGCCAATTACTGCATATTCTGGATCAATTCCATTGCTGAAGAAGAAACTCAAGTTTGGTCCGAAATCGTTGATGCTCATGCCACGGCTCAAGTAATATTCCACGTAAGTGAAACCATTGGCAAGGGTAAATGCGAGCTGCGTAATTGGGTTTGCTCCCGCCTCGGCAATGTGATAACCACTGATAGAAACAGAGTAGAAATTGCGCACCGCATGGTTGATGAAGCTTTCTTGCACATCTCCCATCAATCGCAAAGCGAACTCTGTACTGAAAATGCAGGTGTTTTGCGCTTGATCTTCTTTCAAAATATCAGCCTGAACCGTACCGCGAACCACACTCATGGTTTCGGTTTTGATCTTAGCATACACTTCAGCGTCAAGCACTAAATCGCCTGTAACACCGAGCAGCATCAAACCCAAACTATCGTTTCCCTCGGGCAAATCGCCTTGGTATTTTGGTCGCTCCAAGCCTTTATCATCCCAAAGCTCTTTCAGTTTAGCTTCTACTTTAGATTCAAGTTTGTTGGCCTTAATGTATTTCTCACAGGCTTGATCAATGGCTGCATTCATAAAGAATCCAAGCAACATGGGCGCTGGACCATTGATGGTCATCGAAACCGATGTTTTTGGATCAGACAAATCGAAGCCTGAATACAGCTTTTTCGCATCGTCAAGGCAGCAAATGCTTACGCCTGAGTTACCCACTTTACCGTAAATATCTGGTCTGTGATCTGGATCGTTTCCATAAAGCGTAACCGAGTCGAAAGCCGTGCTCAAACGCTTAGCTGGCATGCCCAAACTCACATAGTGAAAACGTCTGTTGGTTCTTTCTGGTCCGCCTTCGCCAGCAAACATGCGGGTTGGATCTTCGCCTTCTCTTTTGAAAGGAAACAAACCTGCAGTATAAGGGAATTTACCTGGAACATTTTCTTGCAATGTCCAACGCAACATATCGCCCCAACTGCGGTATTTTGGAGTAGAAATCTTTGGAATTTTAGACTGACTTAGAGAGATAGAATGTGTTGCAATCTTGATCTCTTTGTCTCGCACCTTGAACGAATAGAATTCGTCTTTGTATCGCTGCATTTCTGCAGAAAATTCTTGAATAGTATCCCAATTGTGCGGATCAAGATCTTTCTTTACTTGTTCAAAGCGCTCTTCTAAAGCTGATATCAGATCAGCGCTTCCATTACTTGCCTTAATCTCCTCAATCGTTCTAGAAATCGCATAGAGCGAATCGGCAATATCACTCTGCTCCAAAGCCCATTTGTCGTAAGCGCGATTATTTTCAGAAATCTCGCTCAAGTATCGCGTTCTAGCTGGCGGAATGATGAAAATCTTCTCGCTCATTTCGTCCGTTATTTCAAACGTTGATTTGAGTGCTTCTGCGCCTGTTTTCTTCACCAACAAATCCATGATTTGCTTGTAAAGAGTATTCATTCCTGGGTCGTTAAACTGGCTGGCAATGGTTCCGTAAACTGGAATCTCATCGTCTGGTGTATCCCACAAATTGTGATTGCGTTTGTATTGCTTTTTCACATCGCGCACCGCATCAAGCGCACCACGCTTATCAAATTTGTTTACCGCAACTATGTCGGCAAAGTCAAGCATATCAATTTTTTCCAGCTGCGTTGCTGCACCAAATTCTGGTGTCATTACATACAAGCTCGCATCGCTGTGATCTAAAATTTCAGTATCGCTTTGTCCAATTCCAGAAGTCTCTAAAATGATCAAGTCAAACTGAGCCGCTTTTAGAATAGACAATGCTTCACGCACATGTTTACTCAAAGCCAAATTGCTTTGGCGAGTAGCCAATGACCGCATATAAACGCGCTCATTTCTAATCGCATTCATGCGAATTCTATCACCTAAAAGTGCTCCACCCGTTTTCTTTTTAGATGGATCTACACTAATGATTCCCAAGGTTTTTGTTGGAAAATCAACCAAAAATCTTCGCACCAATTCATCCACTAAAGAGCTTTTTCCTGAACCACCTGTACCTGTGATTCCAAGGATTGGAACATGACTTTTTTCTGCCATGGCATGAACCTTATCCATTTCGGCTGCCGATCCTTCAGGATTGTTTTCGGCAGCAGAGATAAGTCGAGCAATCGCTCCTCTATTCTTTTCTACAATGTGCGAAACTTCACCGTTAAGCTCTGTTCCCGTTGGAAAATCTGCTTTTTCCAACATATCGTTGATCATTCCTTGCAAACCCATCGATCTTCCATCATCTGGATGATAAAGGCGAGTAATGCCGTAAGCATGAAGTTCTTTAATCTCTTCTGGCAAGATGGTTCCGCCACCGCCACCAAAAATTTTGATGTGCGAAGCGCCTTTCTCAACCAATAAATCGCGCATGTATTTAAAGTACTCTACGTGACCACCTTGGTAGCTTGTCATGGCAATAGCCTGTGCATCTTCTTGAATGGCACAGTTCACCACTTCTTCCACACTGCGGTCGTGACCCAAATGAATCACCTCTGCACCAGTGCTTTGAATGATTCTACGCATGATGTTGATGGCCGCGTCATGGCCATCAAAAAGCGATGCTGCGGTTACAATGCGAATCTTGTTTTTTGGAGTATATGGTATAGCTTGTTGCATATCGAATCTGATTTCGGAGCGCGAAAATAAGGATTGTGCTACGGTTTTTGGTCGCTTTAATATATGCCAATTTGCTCTGATTGGCACATTATATTTGACACATGAAAAGTGCAAGACAAATCATCCTAATATCTTCTTTAGTCATAGCTTTTGTTGCAATTGCTATCATTTTCAACACAAATAATAACCCTGAAAACCAAGCTTCAGCAATGGAAAACCCACAGCTGAGAGAAGCTTGGGAGCATCAATTGCTACAAGATCCTGCAACGGGTAAAATTCCTGTGAGCCGTGCCCAAGAATTAGCTTTCGCTAAAAACTTACCTGACTTGCCAGTGCAAGCAAGCCGAAGCGAGTATTACGATTTTACCGCACGTGGGCCATTCAATTTTGGTGGCAGAACGCGCGGTGCAGCTTTGGATATCGCGGACGAAAACGTGTTGATTGCAGGTTCCATTTCTGGTCATATTTATAAATCGATCGACCAAGGTGCAAGTTGGACTAAGAAAACAGCAAGTGATCAAACATGGGGCATTACGTGCTTGGTGCAAGATCAGCGCAGTGGTAAAACTGGAACTTGGTATGCAGGTTCGGGCGAAGCATACAATAGCGCTAGCCAAGGTTCGGCTGCTCGATTTGTGGGCAACGGAATTTTAAAATCTACTGATAATGGCGAAACATGGTTTTCGCTTGAAAGCACACAAAGCGGTACCCCTCAATCGCTTGATTTTTGGGATAGAATTTGGCGCATTGCTTTGGATCCAAATGCAAGTGAAGATGTTGTTTTAGCAGCCGTAACGGGTCGCATTATGCGTAGCGAAGATGGTGGCCAAACTTGGACTACTGTGCTGGGCGGCACAGGCACAAGCGCATATTACACCGAAATTGCAGTAACTAGCACAGGTGTTTTTTATGCTACATTGAGCAGTGATGGTGCAACAAAAGGAGCGTATCGAAGTACTGATGGGATTAACTGGGTAAATATTTTGCCAACAGGGTTTCCATCTACTTACAACCGCATGGTGATGGGAATTAACCCAAGCGATGAATCTGAAATCTATTTCTTGGCAGAAACGCCAAGCAGCGGAAAACGTACCGAAAACTTTAGAGGCGATCCTGAATGGGTGAGTCTCTGGAAATACAGCTACTTGAATGGTGATGGAACCGGTTCAGGAGGATTTTGGGAAAACCGCTCTGCCAATCTTCCGAAAGGTCCTTTCCCTTTTGATGACATCAACCTACAAGGCGGTTATGATATGTTGGTAGAAGTGTTGCCCGATGATGAAAACACGGTAATCATTGGTGGAACCAATCTTTTCAGATCAACTTCAGCGTTTTCAGATTCTACTTCAACCACCTTTATTGGCGGCTATGAAGAAACCACTGTTTTACCCGATTTTCAGATTTATGGCA
>CAZWXC010000049.1:0-9798 GCA_964637935.1 uncultured Flavobacteriales bacterium
TACCGAATTTGGAATTGAATTGGGTGCTTTTGATAGCGCTCGATTATCAGTGGTGCAGATAAACCTTGATGATGAAGTATACGCTTCTGTTTTTGCTGAACAACCAGAGAACCTGAATCTACCGAGATCAGGCGCGCATTGGGTTTTGAAGCAAAATAATGGCAGCTCAAATCTGATGAGCTTTATCAATAGTGATGCATTTATTACCCGTTTCCCAAAAGGGAAAGGAAATCTATTTGTATTGTCTTCACCGCTATCTGCAAAAGGAAACACGTTTTCGCAGCACGCGCTTTTCGTTCCTACGCTTTATAATGCAGCTTTGCTAGCTGGCAATGCTTCTGAAATAAGTAATACAGTTGGTGCTGTAAAAGTGGATTTGCCTAGCGCTGCGCTTGGCGAAATGCTTAAAATGACCTCCATTGACAGCGGCTCATTTATACCAACAGTTGCCTATGATGGCCTTTATTTAGGTGATCAAATCAGCACCAATGGATTCTTTGATTTACTCAGCGAGAACAAAAAAGTAGCGACTTACGCCTTCAATTTCGCCTTGAGCGAAAGCAACATAAAACCAATAGAATCAGAAGCTTTAACTTCTATTCTTACTGAAAACGGAATCAATTTCAGGTTCATTGAAAAAAGTGGTGAACAGCTGAAAGATGAAATTTCGAAAGCTGATTTAGGAGAAGAACTTTGGGTTTGGGCCGTAGCGCTTGCCGTACTCTTTTTAATTATTGAAAGTATTCTTATTAAAGTATTTAACCGATGAGCATCCTCATTAAAAGTGCCAATATCATTTATCCAGGTCATTCATTGAATGGCAGCACGCTTGATGTTTTAGTTGAAAATGGTAAAATCCTGAAAATTGCTTCGAGTATTGAAAACAGTGACAACTTTAAAGAAATCAGCGCTGAAGGCTTGATGCTTTTTCCAGCCTTAGTTGATGCACAATGCGCCATTGGTGAACCTGGTTTTGAATATAAAGAAGATTTGCGTTCAGCGGCTGAAGCAGCTAAAAATGGTGGATTCAGTGTATTGATGATGTTGCCAAACACGAATCCGGTGTTGGATAATCGCGGTCAATTAGAATACTTAAAACAGAAAACTGCAAGCTTAGGGATTGATATTAAGCCTTTTGCCAATATCTCGAAAGGTGGTAAAGGTGTTGACCTAAGCGAAATGTATGATCTTCATGAAGGTGGCGCGGCAGCTTTTAGCGATGGTAAACATTCTATTGATGATGTGAACTTGATGAAGCGCGCGCTTGAATACACGCAATCTTTTGGTGGAATCATTTGCAATTTCCCGTTTGATGATCGCATCAATCCAGGAGCTATGGTGCATGAAAGCAAACAAAACATCAAGCTTGGCATCAAGTCTTCTCCTGCTATTGCTGAAGAATTGATGGTAAATCGCGACTTGTACTTACAACGCTATGCAGGCGGCAATCTCCATCTTTCTACCATTTCTACCGCTGGTAGCGTAGAAATGATTTATGAAGCAAAAGCTCGAGGTCAGCAAGTAAGTTGCAGCGTGGCGCTTGCTAACCTGCTTTACACTGACGAAACGCTTTCAAGCTTTGACACCAATTACAAAACAATGCCTGTGTTGCGCGAAGAAAGCGACAGACAAGCGTTGATCGAAGGGCTAAAGAATGGTGTGATTGATATGATTGTAACTGATCATACACCAGAAAACATTGAAAACAAAGACGTTGAGTTTGATCATGCATCTTATGGCATGACCATGATTGAAACGGCTTTGCCGCTGATCAATGAGCACTTAATCACTGACCTTGGCTGGGATGTTGTTGTTCAACGCATGGCTATTGCTCCGCGAAAGCGATTCAGCATTGCTCTACCCGACCTTAGTGAAGGCTCAGCGTTTGAATTCACGCTGTTTGACCCAAATCACATTTGGACATACAACAAAGCTTCTAAAGCTTCTAAAAGCGCAAACACACCTGTTTATAATCAGGAATTGAAAGGGAAAGTGGTAAGGTTTTAACTAAAACCTAAACCTTCTTGATTAAAGTTCTTTCTTCACCTCAAACTCAATCAAAAAATGATCGGCTTGATTTGCCCATTTTGGAAAAGCAATGACCGACTCTAAAGATTGAAGTAAACGAACCAATCGAGGCCAATGCTTCAATTGCGCTTCGAAATAAGATGGCGGCACAAGTAAGCCAATTGGTTGTTGGCGAACGAATTTGAAATCAATGAAAAGGTCTTTTAAAGCTTCTGGAGAGAAGCAATTTGTTACTTGCGTTGAACAGTCGTCAAGATTGGCTTCGGTCTCTGAAAGCCTTCTATTCATCTTCTCTGTTTGATTTTTAATCCTGAAATACAACCGCTCTTGCCAGCAATATTCTCCTAAGAACACTCCAATGAACTTGCCCTTCGGCTTTAAAAGCGCACTAAAGTTTTTTTGAATAGTCACCAACTGCTGTTTTGAGACACAATTTAAACCCGCAAAATTGGAAAAGATTAAATCAAAGGTTTGGCCTTCAAAATTCTCTTTCAATTCCTGAAAACTAGCTACTTGAAAAGAAATGTCTGACGATCTTTTCTGCTTGGCAACAGAGATCATTTCTGATGATAAATCAGTTGCAATCACCTCATGACCAAGCGCATGCAGCCATTGTGCATCTGCTCCAGTACCACAATTTACTTCTAGAATTTTGAGCTTTTTTGAAGGAAGATGTTTCGTTAGATAATTCCAAACCAAAGCACGCTGCGCTTTACCAATATTGGTTTCAGTAAAATGGAGATCATAATCTGCCGCAACAGCATCAAACTCAGCGGACATACTTATTCAGTTGCTGTTTTGACCAAATGCTCAAGGGAATACGGTACAGTAATTTTGATATCAAACTGAGTGAATCTAAGCCACCACGATTCTCAGAAAGCTTGTTTTTGAGCGCTCGCAGGCGGAATTCATAGTGCACATAGCGCTGTAGCTTCTTGTAAAACTCGGCTGGAAAAGTGCTATCAAACATCACCAATAACTCATCGCTGTCGGTCCAATTGCTTTTTGCGCCAAGCTCACTTTTTACATTATCATAAAACTTAGTTCCGGGCAAAGGATACGAAACAGAAACGCCAATATCGTGTGGCATTTGCTTGAAAACCAGATCAAACGTGAGTTTGATATCTTCAAATGTTTCGCCAGGATAGCCGAATTGAAGAAAATAGCATGGCTTGATGTTGTGCTTCTTCATTAATCGTGTGGCTTCCACTATTTGCTCAACGCTTGTGCCTTTGTCCATCGCGTCAAGCACTTTTTGCGAACCGCTCTCTGCTCCTATCCAAATCTCATCTGCGCCTGCTCGCGCCAAATCAGCTATGTTGTTTTCTTCTAAAAGCAAGTCTGCTCTGGATTGAATTTTGAATTTGAAATCGAGGTTTTCGGCTTCTACCAAATCGGCAAAACGTTTCACCCAACCCGGTTTCAAACCGAAAATATCATCGCAAAACCATACGTGATCAAAGTTGTATCGTTGCTTCAACAGCTTTAACTCATCTATCACATTTTCAGGACTTCGCGCATTGTATCTATTGCCGTAAATTGGCTTAGCACACCAGTTGCACTTAAACGGACAGCCGCGTGTTGTACTCAAGTTTATAGAGAAGAATCCTTTACTCGAAATCCATCTTTGTTTGTAATCTTCTATGTTTACCAAATCCCATGCGGGTAAGGGAATTTGATCCAATTCTTTCAGGTTAATTCTTGGTTTCGTGCTTCGCAATTGTCCTTCTGCAAGAAATCGAAGTCCTGCAATTGCCTCAAAATCCTCTTCACCAGAAAGCAATGCAGTTGAAAGTTCTGTCAAGGTTTGTTCTCCTTCGCCTACCAGCACAAAATCAGCACCTTTCTGAAGGTATTCGAGCGAATGATCTGTTGCATCACTACTCGAAACCAATACTTTACACCCAAAAGCTTTCGCCATTTCAAATACTTCAAAGGCCGCTTCGCGCATGTTGGTCAAGCACATTTTTGTGAGGTAGTTAAACCCATCGTCATACACCACCAAAAGCTTTGGTTGATGCTTTTTCAACGCTGGTAAAATCTCTTCGGCTTGTTCGGCAAACATGGGATCGTACAGGGCCACGCTGTGACCTATTTCGCGCAAAGTTGCAGCAGCGGTTATGGTTGCTAAAGGTGCAAAAGGCTGTTGAGCGCGCCACTGCTTTGGATCGAAGCGCAAAAAGTATGAGTGTGTGAAAAGAATATCAGCCATTGGTCAAATCTAACGACAATCCGTGTTGTTTTTCGAAGGCTAAAATGCGCTGTTCTAGCGAGTCTAACACCTTCTTTTGGAAGTTTTGTGGGTGATGCTTCGACACATACTTTCTCGATCGCAAGGCGTGTTCAAAATATTCAGGTGTAAAATGATTGAACTTGCGTTGCCATTTATTCATGGTTAGCTTCATCAAATAAGCATCTAAAGCCTCGCCAAGTCTACCATTCAGAAAAAACTCAACGATAGATTTCATGACATAATTGCGCTTCGGGTTTGAATTTGAAGCTGACTTCGTTTTTGCTTTTGGTAAAAATTCAGTCGCCCAACTGTTTGCTTCAATAAAGGCCTGAAAAACTGCCGCATCGTACATCGGCTCTAGCGTGAGCACTTCTGTTGCCGTAAATATATTCTTGTCAGGAATCTCTAGATGATCGGTATCCACGAAATAATTCACACAGAAATACTTCTTGCTATTGAGTAGAAATATCTTCTTGAAGGCGATTAGAATGCTTCTCGCAATCCAAAGCCGGCCTGGCTTGGTGACGATGAAGTAATCAATGTCGCCCAATTCATCAGAATAACCTTTGGAAAGCGAACCTGAAATGGCCACCATTCTTACATATGGAAAGCGGCTTATAAATCGACTCATGCGCTTCGCGATCACCATCATTTTGTCGGCAGCATTATTTCCTCTCAGTCTGTTTTCAACCAAAGCAGGCTTAGGTTCTAGTGCATAAAAATCATTGATTTTGAAGATGAGATTTATCGCTACTAAATCTCCAATAACTCTTTCTAAATCAGAATAATTGGCAAGGTTTGAATAATTCTTTATTTCAACTTGATTTAAAGGGTAATTAAACAAGTCAAAATAGAGCAGAGCGCGAAGCACATGACGGTGTTCATCCGTTAAATGCAAATCAGATACAAGGTTGTTTTTTAGCTCGTGCACGCTCAAACCTAAGGGAATTTTTTCAGCTGAAAAATGAAATGTTCTTCCCAGCCGGTTCGTTTTGAAATAAGGGTTTCGAATCTGAAACCATGCTCCTCGCCTATTGTTTGAATAGCTTTCAGGTCACAATCTTCAGACAAAGAAATCAAGACGATGGTTTCAGAATGCAGGTAAGCCGAAAGTTGTTGAAAAAAATGCTTGAAATATTCAAAACCTTCGCCACAATACCAGGCCTGCTCAGCTGCTGTTTTTGGATTTTTCGGGTAATACGGTGGATTCACCACAATTACATCAAAAAGCTGTAATGCTACATTTTCAAAAAGATCTGAGACAACAGCTGTTGCCGCACTTTGCAGCGAATTCATTTCAATATTGAGTCGAGTATTGTCAACCGCAGTTGAGTTCACATCTATTGCAAGCACTTTTGCGCCTTCACGCGCGGTCCAGCAAGTGATTAAACCGCTTCCAGAACCAAGCTCAAGCAACGACTTGTTATAAATATCAAAGCGCTGTAGCGCTTCAATGAGCAATCGGGTACTAAAGAAAAACCCAGGATGAAACACGCCTTTTTTAATGACCAAATGCAAGCCATCAAACGAATATGGCCGATCATGCTTCAGGTAGCGCAAAAGCAGCGGACGCCAAGTATAATGAATGATTTTCTTTTGAACCGAGCGCAGCATAATCAATCCTAAAATCCTTGAATTTCTGGTTGACGATAGTTCCAAATCTTCTGCAATGCCTTCAATTCGTAAGGGAATTTATAGATCTGGTTTTTGTATCGAAAAGAAGCTAAACTTCTGATCAACTTGCGTTTACCTTGACTTAATCGAATATCTGAAACCGTAGGATGATGGGCGTTAAGAACCGTTTCAAAGTCTCGGATTTTATCAATCATTTCTGGTTGTAGCCAAGGAGTTAACGGGTTTTTACGCAAGTCAAATTTTTCCCATTCTGGCGAAAGCCAATCTTTCAACTCTTCCGGAAAACGGAAACCCGAATCGAGCACGGCATCAAACATTTCGCTGCCTTCTGTAGGCACCGGACTGTAAGTGTAAATGATGATTTCCGTATCAGGATTCACTTCTTTCACCTTTCTGATGAAGGCAATATCACCATCAATTTGCGCCATTACTTCTTCAGGTGTGTCGCCCGGTGTACCAAGCACAAAGCTGTATTCGGGAATGATATCGAACTTTTTCATACGAGCTGCAAATTCAAGAATTTGGGCCGCAGATTGCGTTCCACCTTTATCCATCTTTTTCAAGACTTCATCATTGCCTGTTTCAGCACCAAAAAAGATCATTTTACAACCTGCATCGCGCATGGCTGCAAGGCTTTCGTCTTTGTATTTATCAATGGTATCAATGCGACCTTCGCCCCACCACACCATGTTTTCATCCTTTATAAGCTTCGAAAACTCAACGGTTCGCTTTTCTGAAACGAAGAAATTATTGTCATGAAATTCAATAGAATCTGCGCCCCACTTGTCTTTCACATATTTTACATCGCGATAGATATTTTCAGCACTTAATCCTTTCCAGCGCGCCTGGTAAATTGGGACTACCGCGCAAAAAGAACAAGTAAACGGACAACCAAAACTGCTGTGATAAGCCAAGGTTTTCTCTCCTAAATAGGTTTTACCCAAGTACTTTTCAATGTCGTAAAACTGGTCAAGCTTATCGTATGATAATCGCGGTAACTTATTGTAATCCAATAAATCATCTTTCACTGTTTTCACAATCTCACCTTCATTTTTAAAGATCAAATTGCGAATGAGCGCTACGTCCTCGCCTTTTTCAAGTGCTTGAAGTAGTTGAGGAAAAGCATAATCACCAGGACCATTGATTGCATAGTCAACCACACCAGAATTAAGCACGCTTTTGTATTGGTTTGAAGCGAAATAACCGCCCCAAATCATCATCGTTTCAGGAAACTGTTCCTTGATTTTATAAGTGTATGGAATGGCTTGCTCTAGCTGTGGGCCAGGCATCACGGTGAATCCAACGTATTTAAACTCGCCCGTTTGTAAGTAATCTGTAATTTTTTGCCAAGGATCAACTTCGCGGTTTCCATCTACTATTACCCAATCAAAAAGACCTTCAATGGACGCAGCAACTTGTAAAATACTGTTTGGAATACGGTATTTTTTATGAGCGCTTCGAGGGTTAAAAAGGAGAACTTTATTCATAGTTAAAAGGCGCTACAACAACGATTACACGCTGGCAAAAGTCCGCCAGCATTATTTAATGTGGAACGAAATTCGCCCGCTACTTTACTGTTCCAAATAGCAGAAAGAGAAGACTTATTTACATTGCCAAGAGTTAGGTTATAACAGCGCCCATGCGAAGGAATAACACTACCATCACTTTTGATCATGATATTTCTAAAAGCATCATTGCAACGTTTGCCCCATTTCTGCTCTGGTTTGTGATAAAACCGCTGCAAATCTTCATATGACTCAACTTCTGGCGAAAAGCTTACTGGAAAAGCAAGATTCAACTTTTTGATCCTTTGAATTTCAGCCCAAAGCTGCATCAAATCCATTTTATCAAGATCGATTTCACCAGTATTTGAAAGCGTGGCGGCATACTTTTCTCCGTAGTGTTTGTTGTGCTCTAGAGCCAACCAATCAGGCGTAAAGTTGGTGTGCATGAAGCCTATTTCTTTCAAAGGAAAATCTTTGAAAAACTTCACGAATTCGGTCATTTCACCAATATTCCACTCGGTAATCACCGAAAAAATAGAAATACTAGGTCGCTTTTCAAACGTGAGCAGTTTCTCAATTCCTTCTACAGCTTTTTGAAAAGATTTTTCGTTTCCACGAATAAAATTGTGTGTTTTTTCTAGACCATCCAACGAAATGTAAATCTCATTCAAACCAGCATTGGCCAACTTTTCAGCCTTTTGCGGAAGCGTTAATGCATTGGTAGTAATGCTTGTAAACAAACCATGCTTGCTAGCCAATTCAATAGACGGAATGAGATGAGGATAAACCAAAGGCTCTGTAAAGGCATAGCCAAGCTTCACGTTTGGCATAGACTGAGCGCACTCCTCAATGATTTTAGATAATAACTCTAGTGGCATATTGAGTGGAGAAGTCCCAACCAAGTTTTGCGCAAAAACAGTGTCGTTATTTCCCAAACCAACATCGCATATTTTGCAGTGCAAATTGCACACATTGTTTACCCCAAGCACCAGCCACTCTGGCGAATAGAGCAAATGCTTTGGAAAATACCTCGCATTTACAGACTTAGCAATACTTGTAACGTTCAATTAGAGCAGGTTTGGTTCGTTAGCAGACGCTTCTCGCGCATCTATCGGCACTTCAATGGTTTTAAATGGGCCCAAAGAGTCAATCAGGTGCCGAAAGTACAAAGCTTGCATGAAAGAAAATTCTTCGTGATCGTGCGTTTCAAAAGATGTAAGCGTTGTTTTCACTTCCAACTCACTCATGCCCCATTCTTGAGCCAAGCGCGCTGCGTTTGGCTCCATAAAGCCTATGTAAAGCAATTCGGCATAAGTGTGATCTTGTTTTTCAGAAAAATCAATTGAAGGGTTTAAGATTTGATGATAAGCTTCAAGCCAAGATTGCCAATCTGAAACTTGATTATTGAACGCTTCTACCGATTTAAAACCAAATACATCAGGTGAATTGGCAAAATTTGGGTTGATATTCGTTTCATGACACCACAAACACTTGGCTGGCTTACCACCAAGGCTATACACTTCGTCTGCTGCGGTTTTCAGTTTTCCGTCTAGTCCATAAATGGCAAATCGCAATTGACCATTGGGCATGATATCAAACACTTCATATTCTTTCAGCTCAAACGAATGATTTGTGGTATCCAAAAAACCTTCGTAAGCAATAAACTGATCGCTCAATCCCTTTTCAGCACTGTCATTCATAGCTATCAAACGATCTGCAACAGAAACAGTAGATTCGGTAATTGCATATAGGTTTTTATTCTCCGGAACCTGAGCCATCCATTCTTCCAAGGTTTCTGGAACGCCCGTTATTTTATAATAATGATTGCTTGAAAGCAACGTAAGCGCAACAAAGCGCCCTAAATCAAATGCGCCATTTGCTTGGTATTCTTCAGAATTTCTAATGATGGAAAACAAAGAATACATGGCTTCTTGACCTTTAATTGCGATACCAATTTTTTCCGCATCAACAATCAAAGTGTCGCCATTCCAGCGGCATGCAGACTCATCTTCAAGTGCTGCTCCAAGAAAAGAAAGCGTCCAAAGGAGGCCTTTTTCCGCATCCTCTTTAGTTTCTGATTCATAACTCTGATACCAAACGAGCTTGATGGTTGACGGCTCGGGTTCAGACCAATAGGTGGGCTCTTCTTTTTTGCAAGAAAAAACCAACATCAATAACACAGCTATGTAAATGACTCTATTCATGTTGTTTTGGAGTATTTAACGCAAGCATATTTCGGATATCGTGGGTCAACCGATGCTTTCATATGCGCTAGTTTCATGTTTGCATACCAAGATATTTTAGCTCCAAAGTCTTTTAATGACTGAAGGTCTTGATAGTCCATATATCCTTTAATGGGATGAATAAACTAATCAAAACCCTTATTTCTCATTACTT
>CAZWXC010000050.1:0-9755 GCA_964637935.1 uncultured Flavobacteriales bacterium
TTCGCAGCCTCAATGAAAAAAGGCCTTCTTTTATTCCTTATTACTGGTTTTTCTGTTTTATCAAGAGCGCAAAGCTCATTCGATGAAAACTTAACCACAGTATCCAATATCAGACTCACGGTAAACAACGTGGGCACTTTCGGAAACGCGTTTCGAGGTAGCTACGATTTGTTAGACTATCCATCATGCGAGTTCCCAGCAGGTTCGGGTATCGAACACCTATTTGAAGCTGGAATTTGGATAGGCGGATTAGTGGATGGCTCGCTTGTAGCGGTGAGCACCGCAGCTTACGATCAAAGTGCAGGTTATAGCCCAGGAAGAGCTGGTTATGAGATGACTGCTGAAATTGGCGCAGGATTTACCGAAAGATCTTCACTTCTAGACAACCCGAATTTTAGTGTTGATGCAGTTTCGCATCAGGACTTTGTTGCTGATTTTTCAGATAAGAATGTTTTAGTTCCTGGTACGCAAATCCAAATTGGCGCAGGAAACCATACTCCAATGAATTTGGATGTGCATTTAGAAACATACAATTGGAATTACGCATTCAGTGACTTCATGGTGATTTGCAACTACACGGTCACCAATAATGGAAACAACACCATTAACGATGTGTATGTGGGAATGTGGTCTAACGAAGTGATCAGAAATACAAACATCACCCCTGCTGGTTCAGGAGGTGGTGATTTTTTTGATGATGGTGGGAATGGCTTCATCGATTCACTTTCTTTAGCCTACTGCTTTGACGGAACAGGCGATGTAGGTTTTACGGACAGCTACATCGGAAACAAATTTTTAGGTGCAGAAGACAAAGATGGTTTTCACCATCCGAATGTTGACCCAAATTTTAAAAACAACTACCAAGCTTGGCAGTTCAATACCACCACACAACCAACCTTCTATTTTCCTAGTTCTGAAATAGATCGCTATGCAAAAATGACCGATGGATTTAACCAATGGCCTTGTTGGGATGAAACAGGATCACAAGATCCAAGATGTGCTCAATTTCAAGCTGAGACCATACAAGAAGTTTTGGAGCAACCAGGAAACCGAAGCGATTTAATGTCTGTAGGTCCGTTCACTTCATTAGCACCTGGAGAAAGCATTTCATTCGCATGGGCTTGGGTTCTTGGCAAAAAAGTGGAAGACGGAAAACCAAACACCGATAATAATCCTGTTCAGCAATCACAATTCATTAAAAATGCACAATGGGCTCAAACCGCCTATAATGGTGAAGACGCAAACTTCAATGGAGTGCTAGATGCTGGAGAAGACAGAGATGGCAATGGCGTAATCACACGATATATCTTGCCTACTCCTCCCGATATTCCAAAAACCAAAGTGGTGGCTCGCGAAAAAGGAATGGACATTTATTGGGCAAACAATGCCGAAACAACAGTAGATCCTATTTCACAGGAGATTGATTTTGAAGGTTACAATATCTATCTCACAAAGCTTGGTTTTGATGTAGTTAAGAGTCAAGATTTAACCAATGATTTAAAACTAGCTGCATCTTATGATGTGGAAGGCGATGGAATTTTTTACGAAACGGGACTAGCCGCTATAGCACTTGAAAGCCCTATTCAATTTGAAGGCGACACAAATGTCTATCGCTACAAATATTCTATCAATGGTTTGGTAAACGGATGGCAATATGCTGTGGCGCTTACCTCATTTGACCAAGGTGGTGAAGAAAATAATTTAGGTTCTTTAGAAAGTTCGAAACTGAGCAACACTTATCGTGTTTTTCCGGGAACGGAAATCAATGAAAAATATGACCAATATGCCGGTGGTTTGAACGGTGCAAAAGCACTTTTGAACAAAGAACTGAGCGACAGCTTAGATCTTTACAAACCATACGCTTATCCAAATCCATATTATGGTGGCGCAGCTTGGGAAGGCGCTTCAACTTTTCAAGAAGACAAGAAAATCACCTTCGCAAATCTTCCTGAAAGCTGCGTAATCAGAATTTTTACTGTTTCAGGAGATTTGGTTAAAGTGATCAACCACGACCAGAGCTATAACGGTTCAGAATTAAGATGGTACAACACCTATTCTAACCCAGACAACACCGTTTTTAGTGGAGGCGAACATAGCTGGGATTTGCTGAGTGACAACGCACAAATCATAGCTCGAGGCGCTTATATTTTTTCAGTTGAAGATTTGGAAAGCGGCAAAATCTGGAAAGAAAAATTTGTGGTGATAAAATAGCTTCGAGAAACTTAGATGATAAACAAAACAAATTCTCAAATAAATATGAAAAACAGTTTACTTACTCTACTTGCGGTGCTGCTGTTCTCAGCAGGCTTCGCGCAATATCCTGTAGTTACTATTCAGGATATTCAAAATGTATCGGCAACTGCACTCGGCAATTGTGATGATCAAACCATCTATCTTGGTGATACAGTGATTGTGCGCGCTAAGGTGGTAATGGATGGGAACCTAGCTGTACCAAGCGGTGCAACTAATCCAAACGGACATAAAAACTTCTGGCTACAACAAGGTAACGGTGGTCCCTGGAGTGGTTTAGATATGTTCAACCTTTCTAGCGTAAGTGTATCAGAAGATCCACACAACATTATTGCTGGAGATTCGGTTGAAATTGTTGGAGTAATTGACGATTACAATGGTGAATCTGAATTGCTTCCACTAGCTGGGAATTCGATCACACTTTTAGGTCAAGGTTCAACGATTGTGCCTACAGTAATTCAGCTTTCTGACTTGAATGATGTGAGTAGAAATAACAAACTTGAAACTGGCGAGCAATGGGAAGGTGTTTATGTAGAGCTTCACAATGTTACAGTTGCCACTGTTGATCCATTTTCTGGCGGAAGCCGAGTAAGCTTTAATGTTGAAGATCAATTTGGAAACTTGTTGAATGTAAGTGACCGTTTCTTAGTTCAAAAACTACCTGCTGAAGGCGGAACATTTGTTGCCCCTAACGTTGGCGACCAATTAGATACCCTTAGAGGAATTATCGCTCACAGCAAAAACAACTGCCCAGGTTACAATGGCCGCGGTTACGAGCTTTATCCTTTTCAAGAAGAAGATTACGTTTATGGCGCTGCAGCTCCACGTATTTTCAATATTGCACGCACTCCGCTAGTTCCAAACTCAACTGAAACAGTAAACATCACTGCTGACATTACTGACAATGACGGAAACGTAACTGGAGCGACTATTTTCTATGCAACTGGATCTACCGGTGGAAGCTTTAGCCCAGTAGTGATGAACAATACAAGCGGTGATTCATACAGCGCTAGCATTCCAGCTCAAGCTGATGGAACATTGATTCGTTGGTACATTGTTGCTGCTGATGATAGCGGTTTAGTAACTACATTGCCAAATAGCGACCCTTCTGTTGCAACTTTCCTTTACCGAGTTAGAAATAATGGCCTTTCAATTTTTGATGTTCAATACACTCCTTTCGGAAACGGAAACAGCCCATACCTTGGCGAAACAGTAACTGTAGAAGGTGTTGTAACATCAAGCATCAACTCAAGCGATACTGGTGATTTAGGATACGTTTACATTCAACAAGAAAACCAACTAACATTTGCTGGTTTATGGTTGCAACAAGGATCAACACTAACAGCTCTAAAGCGTGGTGACAAAGTACAGGTAGAAGGAACAGTGACTGAAAGCTTCGCAATGACTGCTCTTACGAGCATCGCTTCTATCAACGTTGTTGGTTCTGGCACAATTACTCCTTTGGTATTAAACCCAGACAGCTTTAGTGTTTACAATGCTTCACAAGAGCAATTTGAAGGTATGTTAGTAACACTTCAAAATCCAACAGCTGGAAATGACATTTATGTTGTGGAACCAAACGCGGATTTAGCGTCAGGAAACAACTATGCAGAATATAGAGTAGGAACGGATCAATTCAATCCAGCTGCTGGTTCAAGAGTAATTACTGGTCGCCTTGGTGGAAATAGTTCTTTGGCAGTTTCTTACGTAAACGACAGCCTTTGGGCAAACACGAGCGGAACAATGACTGTTGCTCCATATGTTGTGAAATATGGTCACTTCATGGAATCAATTACAGGAATTTTCTACTACAGCTTTGGTGCAATGAAATTGATGCCGAGAAACAACAATGATGTTGTAAACTACGGTGGCGGCATTGTATACGCCATGGCAGCAGTTGCAGCGGATACTATTTGTGTGGGAGACACACTTCAGTTCATGAACATGTCATCAGTCATAGCTGACGATATTGCATGGGATTTTGGTGACGCAACTACTTCATCTGATTTCAATCCGCTTCATGTTTATGGCGCAGCTGGAACGTTCAGTGCTTCCTTAGTTGCAACAAACACGGTTGATAATGCTAATGCAACCTCAAATACATTGACCATTACCGTAATTGATGACGCAGCTGAATGTGGTGTTGGTATCAACGAAACCATTGGTCGTGTTGCAAGCATCTACCCTAACCCAGCTGCTGATGTAATTACCATCAACACAGGTTTTGATATGGGAACCAATTACAGCATCAACGTTTTTGATATTCAAGGAAGAAAAGTAGCTACACTTTCATCTAACAAAACCATCGAAACATTGGATTTGACGGTATTAGAAGGTGGTACTTACTTGATGCAAATCAAAGCTGAGAACGGTGAAGTACTTCAAGTTTCTCAAATCGTAAAGAAGTAATTCAAACATTTTAAAAAGAGAGCGCAAAGGATATTCGAGATGAAAAAACGATTGTTAATTCCAGTAATATCGAGCCTTTGCGCTCTCTTTCTATTTTCTAGTTGCAAAAAAGGCGAAGCGATTGAAAACCAAACGCCAGAAACCTACACTGCAATTAGCGCCATTAATCTTTCGGGCGAAAACAGACTCAACAGCTTAGTTACCCTACAATGGTGGGGAACCGACCCAGACGGAGTTGTTAGCGGCTACGAGTTTTCGTTTGATCAACAAACTTGGTTTTATACTGAAAATCAAGATTCAACTTTTCTATTTTCAATCAATGCAGGTAGTGATACCATTGACATTGATTTTTGGGTAAGAGCTATTGATACAGATGACGCCATTGATGAAACGCCCGCCTACCTAAAAATTCCTTTAAAAAATACGCCTCCAGAAATCGAGTTCAACGATGCACTTATTCCTGCTGACACCGTTTATACAGTGCTTGGACTTACATGGAAAGCATCTGATTTAGATGGTGACAACACCATAAAAGACATTCAGCTGAAATTGAACGATGGTCAATGGACCTCGATCAATATTTCACAAACCTTTGGTTCTATTATTCCTGCTGACGCAAAAACGAGCGGAGCCGGCAGCGCGAAAGTTTGGTATGACCTTACTACGCAAGGGCCAAGCATAGATGGATTACTCCTAAACCAAACCAACAACATTTACATAAAAGCAATTGACATTGCTGGTTCTGAAAGTGTGGTCGACACCCTTCAAAACCTATATATAAAAGGCCAAACCCATGACATCTTGGTCATTGCAGCAAATGGCTCAAACCCTAATGAGTTTTACAAATCGCATTTAAATGCCGCTGGCGCAAGCTATGATTTTATTGATTTCGTGATAAACGATGCAGTAAACCAACCGCGTGTTTGGAACCCCGTGTTTGCACAAATGCTGCGTTTTTACAGCACAGTGGTAATGTATGCCAATGATGTAGATTTCTTAAATGTGCAAACCAATGCTGAAGAAATCATTCTTGAATATGCTTCATCAGCAATACAAGACTATGTAGATCAAGGTGGTAAACTTTGGTTAAACTCTAGTTTCCCAAATGCATTTAGCACTGGAAGCGCTCTGTTTGGAATCTTACCTGTTGATAGTTTAAGTACTGCTCAAGGTCAAGCCAGATTGCCGATTGATTCATTATCTGTTGGTGAGCAAGGTTATCCAGATTTAACATGTTCGGCATTTATTTCTGGACTCGATCCTTTTTACCCATCCATTGATGCTACGGTGATTTATACTTCTCAGCTCACCAAAAACAATGGCTGGGAAGGACCAAAAATTACAGGTGTAAAACGTAAAAATGGAAGTGGAAATACCAACTTCGTTTTCATGTCGGTGGAGTTACACAAGCTCGGAAAAGATGACGCTGCCATGCAAAGCCTTTTCGATAAAGTACTAAACGAAGAATTTAACTGGTAAATAAATCACGCAAAGCCGCTAAGACGCAAAGAGATTTAAAAGGAATGATTTTCGAAAACGAAATAGCCAAAGAAATTGTTGATGCCGCGTATCAAACGCATGTATCGCTAGGCCCTGGCTTGCTCGAAACCGTTTATGAAGAAGTCATGCATCATATTTTAACAGAGAAAGGATATGATGTGAAGCGTCAAGTATCTGTTCCAATTTTTTTTGAAGACAAAAAATTAGAAAAGGGCTTCATCGCAGATTTGATCATAAATGATAAAGTAATAATAGAATTAAAGTCAGTTGAAGAACTTAAAAAAGTGCACCACAAACAACTTTTGACTTACCTCAGATTGACCAACATGAAATTGGGATTATTAATCAATTTCAATGAAAACCTCATAAAAGATGGCATTAAAAGAATTGCAAACAACCTAGAGAATTAATGCAAGCACATTACAACCTATTCTTCCTTTCCTTTCTTCGCGGCTTTGCGCCTTTGCGTGCATTCCTATTCACACTTCTTTTTGTTGGATTCGGCCTTAGCAGCTTTGCGCAAACGGCCACACTTGAAGGAACCATTTTTGATGACGAAACTGGAACTACACTTCCCGGAGCAACCATTGCTATTGTTGGAACCTACAACGGAACCAGCAGCGATATGGATGGAAACTACAAATTAGAAAACATCAAGCCGGGCGATTATTCCATCAAAGTATCATTCATTGGCTATACAGATGCACTTTTCAATGGTGTTTCTCTTAAGAAAAATGAAACTAAAAAACTGAACGTAAAACTTCAGCTTAGATCAAATACGCTGCAAGAAGTTATTGTAGTTGGCGAGCGCGTAGTTGATCTTGAAAGCGGTAAATCTGAAATAAATATTGACCGCGAAACGATTAAAGAAATGGCTGTGCGCGATGTGCAAGACATTGTAAAAATGCAAGCTGGGGTTAGTGAAAATCCTGATGGAATTCAAATTCGTGGTGGGCGCGTTTACGAAACCCAATATGTAGTAGATGGAATTTCTGCGCAAGATCCCTTGGCAGGAACAGGTTTTGGAGTAAACGTTTCATCTTCAGCAGTTAGTGATTTGAAAGTAGTAACCGGTGGCGCTGGAGCTGAATATGGTGATGGATCATCAGGTGTGATCGCTACAAAAATTAGAGAAGGTGGAAAAAAACTTGAAGTAACAGGAAGCTGGTTGACCGATAATTTCTTCACAGGCCGCGACAAAGGCACGTCTTGGAATACAGACATCATTGAATTTTCGTTAGGAACGCCAATCCCTGGAACAAAGAAAAAACTGACGCTTTTTACCACGGCAAGTGTTTCGTTAACCGATAATTATTTCAGGACACAAGCCAAGCAATTGCACTCTTCGCTTTTTTCAGGAAACGATTCACTTTGGGCACCAAGACAAGACAACAAATGGTCAAACACCATAAAACTGGCTTACGATGTGCGTCCTGGATTTAAATTATTCTTGACTAATCAGCATTCATTAAACATTAATCAAAATACGCGTTCACTTCAAATCGTTGGCTTTGACGCTGTGGTTCAACCTGGTTTTCAGTATGATTTTTCTGAAAATCTAGATAATGCCACTACCTACACTCATCACTCAAACCTGACTGTTTTAGGAGGTGTTTTCTCTTTTCCAAACAATAAATGGAGCATTAATAGCAACGTGGGCCGACTGTTTACCAACTTGCGTGCAGATGCAAATGGCCGACCTTTCAGAGAAGAAACCATCGATCAGATTTACGATCCTGAATCGATCATCACTAATCCGATTACGCTTTTCAACCCAAACGACAGCATCATTTATGTAAATGCGCCTTCTGGTTTGGTGAATAATGATGGTATTTCAACGGTTTGGCACGACCATTATGTGCAAGAATACACGGTAAAAAATGTGGTTGGATATTATCCATCTAGCAAAATTCACAAGTGGAAATTTGGTCAAGAACATAAAGAAACACAATACCAATGGGCTGATGTAACGCGCCCTTGGGTTGGTGCTCCTATTCAAATCAACGACACGCTTACCACACCAGCTATCAGCGTTGGCTCAAGCAACGATATTTGGAAGGCGAATGCAGCCACAGGAGGCTTGTTTGTTGAAGATAATGTTACTTACAAAGGAATCAAGGCCACGCTTGGTTTACGATTAAATTACTGGGCATTTGGAACCTTTGTAGACGATGCCATCAACGATCCAGATGCGTTGATTATTGACGAAGTGCGTGATCGCTATTTAGAGCGCACCACCAACATTTTAGGACGCAGATTTCAAGCTCGCTTGCTGCCAAGAATCAACGTTTCTTTCCCGGTAACGGAAAACGCTGTGCTCTATTTTAATTATGGACACAGCATGCGTTTGCCTCACCCACGCTTTGTATATGCTGGTTTAGATCCTGTTTATCAAGATCGCGGATATTTATCTCGACTTGGAAATCCAGATTTGAAACCCGAAACCACCGTTTCTTACGAGCTTGGAATCAAGGCACAGGTGAATAAAAACTTGGGTGTGACCTTTACTGCCTTTAACAATGATAAGTACGACTACATCGTAACACG
Organism: uncultured Flavobacteriales bacterium; assembly: GCA_964637935.1. Taxonomy (GTDB): domain Bacteria; phylum Bacteroidota; class Bacteroidia; order Flavobacteriales_G; family Salibacteraceae; genus SHAN690. The sequence continues at coordinate 8,707 of CAZWXC010000050.1, forward strand.
CACCTTGATTATTGAAGATCAGACCGGAAGATTAGTGGACAGAACTACTTCTATTAACCAAGATTATGCGCGCATTATCGGTCTTGAATTAGGGTTGAACTACCGCCTTGGTAAGTATGTAAAAACCTTCTTTAACGGTGCGTATCAAGTAGCAACTGGTAAATCAAATTCAGCTTCCGAATCGCTGCTTCAAATCAGAAATACGGGTTTTGTGAACACCACCAAGGAACAATATTTGGCTTGGGACAGACCTTGGGATTTTAAAGCTGGAATCATTTTTACGCCAGATAGCAACCTGAAAATTGGAAGATTCAAACTAACTGGATTCCGATTCTTTATCATGGGCAACTACAAAAGTGGATTACGCTACACGCCATATCAGTATGCCGGCACCAACGATATTGGCCGTCCACTTTACACCAGAATTGACAATCAACCTTATGCTAAAATTGGTAAAGCTTGGAATTGGTTTGACCTGAAAGCTTCAAGAGACATTGTTACCAAAAAAGGAAACGGAATTTCATTAAGCATCGAAGTGAAAAACATCTTCAATCAACTCAATTCACAAATCATAAACCCAGTAACGGGCAAGGCCTATGAAGTGGGTGATGCTGTGCCAGACAGCTGGCGAGATTTGTCTTATCCAGATCCGCTAGACCGAAGCACGCCACCTACAGATCCAGCACGTTTTTCTGCACCTCGTCAAATTCTTTACGGCATTTCATTCAAGTTCTAATGAAAAAACATCTTGTATATATCATTTTTGGATTGATGGTAATGGCGCAAAACGCGATCGCACAATTACTTCCAAATCTTGGTGGTCAGCGTGTTGGAATCTCAACACTCACTTTCCTCAAAACAGACATTAGCCCGCGATCTATGGCCTTGAGTGGTGCAAACCTTACGCTTTCGGCAGACGGTATGAGTGCCTTTCACAATCCTGCGTTGATGGCTCAAAACGAGCGCTTACACTTTACAGCAAATGATCTTGTAATGGGCGCTGGAGTGCACCAAGCTTGGCTTTCGAGCATATTGCCTTTGAAAAAATC
>CAZWXC010000051.1:0-9709 GCA_964637935.1 uncultured Flavobacteriales bacterium
CTTCATAATAGAAACCCAAGGCGAAAGTAAGACCTTAGTAGAATGAATAGCCAGTATGCACAGAATAAGTATACAATTGCCTTTTGCGCGGAGCAAATTATTCGATATTCGAACCGCTGAGACAACTAATAGCAACCAATACGCATCTATGCCTAAGTTTTTGTGCCCAAAATGACTGATGAGGAGCTGATTGATAAGTGTTTGAAGGGAGATGGTCGGGCGCAAAAAATGTTGTTTGACAAATTTGCGCGCAAGATGATGAGCGTGTGTTTACGCTATGTGAGCGACTACGAACATGCAGAAGATGTGCTTCAAGATGGATTTATTAAAGTGTTTAAAAACCTAGATAAATTCAAACACGAAGGCTCTTTTGAAGGTTGGATTCGCAGAACTATGATCAACACATCTCTTGATTATTTGCGAAAAGGCAAAAATGCACCGATTGATACGGACATTTCTGAAGCCGAATATTTGGCAAGCGACAATGAAAAATCGCTAAGCAAATTGCGAGAAGAAGAAATAATGGCGCTGGTGCAAAAAATGCCAACGGGTTATAGAACTGTTTTTAACCTCTACGCCATAGAAGGCTATTCTCACCAAGAGATTGCCGATGAGCTAGGAGTGACAGAAAGCACTTCGAAAACCCAGTATAAGAAGGCGCGCAATTATTTGATGAACATAATTATTGAACGAGAAAATATTTAAATGTCACAAGACAATTCACATTTAGAAGATGTGTTTCGCAAGGCACTCCAAAACCACGAAACGCCCGTTAGTCCAAAAGTTTGGGCTGGTGTACAATCTTCACTTGCCAATGGTGCTGGTGCGGCAACTGGTTCTGCCATTTTAGGCAAAGCCGCGGCCGTTATAGGCTTTACTGCGTTAATTACTGCAGCCACCATTTCTGAAGTGGAGCACGCTACCTCACACACTACAAAAGCGGTTACTGAAACCGAAGCAACAACTACCTCTTCAGAAATTACTGAATCGGCTAAATATGAAGTAGAAGATTTTGCTGTAAATACCATTGATCAACAAGCAGAGCAAACTTCAACCGAGACTGAACAAGCCGAGCAAGCGAATGCATTTTCTCAAAAACAGATTGCCACAAATAGTGAATTAGCTGATGCTAATGAAGCTAATGTTGACATGAAAATCAACACTTTACCTTCTGAAAAATCAGAGAACAATAATCAACAAAGCACTGAAGTAGCAGCTGAACACGAGACTAATAATGCAGCTGAAATTGCACAAAGCGAGACTAGTTTACCTGCGAAAGAAGCGGCAAAAACTCCAGAGCCAAAAGTGGTGATGAACGAAATTAAAACCGTAGAGAAGCCTGTTGTAGCGAAAACCACCGCATACTTTACACATCCAGCAGAGTCAATCTTTACGCCTAATGGCGATGGATTTCACGATGAATTTGAAGTGGAAGGACATGGTGTGCAGAGCTTCAATATCCGAATCATGAATCGATCAGGTAATGTGGTTTTTGAATCTACTGACATAAATTTTAAGTGGAACGGTAACAACCGATTTGGAGAGCCATCTCCATCAGGCGTGTACTTCTTTGTGATTGAAGCAATTGGTCAAGATGGGTTGCCATACTTAGAGCCAAATGCCAAGGGAAGTGTTACATTGAAGCGATAATTCTTGAAAAGAGCAGCTTTAGCCTAAATTAATCTTATCCTGTTTCTGGTTTAATAGAGATTGGATCTCGTTTTAAACCAAGTTGTAACAATTTCTAATCTGATAAAAGAAATTGGTGTCTGTAACGAGTAGATCGAAACTAATTCCACATAAAGTGATTGTTACATTTGACACAAATCACTTTATATAGTGTGTTACATATCCCCAATAACAGTTGTCATCGTAGTTTTTATACGAAAATGACACTGGGTTGCCTTTATCATCTTCTTCAATAAGGAGTAGCATTCTTTGACCATCCATATAAATGTAGGGCTCTACTAAATTTGAGTCGCCATTTTCAAGTGTTGGAAAATCATATTGAAAATAGGTCTTGTCGCTAAATTTTACAGTTTCGCCTAAGCCATCTACTACTGTAAAATCGTATTCGAAATAGCCCACATATGGCCTATAGGTAAGCGTATTTGCTGGACCTTGTATGACTTTGTCGTTTGTAAATACCATGCGGCCAGGATTCGCCACAGAATAAATAATTTTTGAAGAATCGCTGCAATTGTATCTCGCTCGGTATTCATTTTCGGTAAGTGAAATGTCATATTTCCCGCCTACTTTTTTCTTTAACCCGTCCGTTTTATCGCAAGCTGAAATAGTTAATGCGACAATAAAAAATCCGATAATGCTGATGTTAAGTTTCATGATAATTCTGACTTGATATTTATTTTGACAGGTAATATTTTTCAGAGATCACGCCTCCATACTGGTCTAATAAATAGAAAATCCAGATTTTTTTGGTTAACATTTCGGTTATCAGATTATTGTAACCACTGCCATCTGCACCATGGAGCACCACTGCTACATCTTCATGACTTAGAATATCAAAATACTCATATGTAAAGTCTTTAGCCGTTCCGTTACTAAATTCAATTCTTCCTTCATACAACTCGCCTGTGTTGGTAATGCTTGGCACAGCATCCGATCTTTTCGTAGTAAATGTAATTGTGCCGGTTATGCTGGTTTCTTCTTCGTAGAATTCATAGGCGTCTATGTTCCACTTTCCAGTAAAGGCGCGCTCAAATTTTTTCTGTTTTGAGCAATTGGTAAGGAGCAGCAGTGCGGCAACCAGTATGGTGGTTATGCTAAAGATCTTTTTCATCGAGTCGATTTTTATCCTCGTGAAATTAGAGCAGAGAAAGACCTTACGCACTACGTCATTTGACGTATTATTTGATTAGAAATTAAGCTTGCGTTTTTACCTCAAGGCCAATATCGCTTCAGCAATCGCTAAGTCGGCTGGAGTAGTAATCTTAAGATTGGTTTCTTCACCAGCCACTAATTGGATAGTGTGGCCAGCGTGTTCAAATACCGTGGCATCATCGGTAAAGCTTTCTTGGTAATCGGCTTCAAAGGCGGGCTTTAAGAGGCTCAAATCAAAACACTGAGGTGTTTGAACGGCAACTACACCTTCGCGGCTCATGCCTGCATTTTTATCGCCATCTAATTTCCTTAAGCTTTGGGTTATTGGCACCACAGGTAATCCAGATTGATGCTTTTCTGCGGAAGCGTAACAGCGTTGAATCATTGCTACGGAAACAAGTGGCCTTACTCCGTCATGTATGCCAACAATGCCTTCATTTCCGCAAGCGTTGAGTCCGTTTTTTACAGAATGAAAACGTGTTTCACCACCAGTAACTACTTTGTGTGGAATGCTAAAGGAAAACTCCAAACACAAGTTTGCCCAAAAACCTTGTTGGCTTTCGGGCAAAACTAAAATGATTTCGCAGTTTGAAATTGCATTGAAAAATTGTGCTATCGTATGCATTAAAACAGGTTTCCCCGAAAGGGTCAAAAACTGCTTGGGTAAATCGCTTTGCATGCGAGCACCTTTTCCTCCGGCAACTATTACCGCGTATTTTTTCAATTAAATGTTGTTTGATTATGTCAAGATCAACATCGCATCGCCATAGCTGTAGAAACGATATTTTTCTTTGATAGCAGTGTGGTATGCTTCCATCATCAAGTCATAACCGCCAAATGCGCAAACCATCATCAGCAAAGTTGATTCTGGAATGTGAAAATTGGTAATCATGCTATCAGCAACATTGAAATCGTAAGGAGGAAAAATGAATTTATTCGTCCAACCATTATATGGATTCAAGTGCTTTTCAGTACTGTATGATGTTTCCATGGAACGCATTGAAGTTGTTCCCACGGCACAAATTCTCTTTTTACGATCTTTCGCACTGTTTACAATGTCACAAGCTTCTTGAGGAATAATTACCTGCTCCGAATCCATTTTGTGCTTGGTAAGATCTTCTACTTCTACGTTTCTGAACGTACCCAAACCTACGTGAAGCGTAAGTTTTGCGAAATCCACACCTTTTATTTCAAGACGCTTCATTAGCTCGCGGCTGAAGTGCAAACCTGCAGTTGGTGCGGCAACAGCGCCTTCTTTATCTGCGTAAATTGTTTGGTAGCGCTCTTCATCTTCTGGAGCCGCATCGCGCTTGATGTATTTAGGAAGTGGTGTGTTGCCAAGGCCCATCAATGTAGCGCGGAATTCTTCGTAGCTACCATCAAACAAGAAACGCAATGTGCGACCTCTTGAAGTTGTATTGTCAATTACTTCAGCAACCAACGAGTCGTCTTCGCCAAAATAAAGTTTGTTTCCGATTCTAATTTTACGCGCTGGATCAACCAAAACATCCCAAAGGCGGCTTTCGCGGTTCAATTCTCTCAATAAGAAAACTTCGATTTTTGCTCCAGTTTTTTCCTTGTTACCATATAAGCGAGCAGGAAAAACCTTAGTGTCGTTTAACACCATCACATCGCCTTCGTCAAAATAATTGATCACATCTTTAAACAAGTGGTGCTCAATGGTGCCTTTTTTAGAATCAACCACCATGAGTCTTGCTTCATCACGCAAGTCAGATGGATATTCAGCAACAAGTTCGTCTGGAAGGTCAAATTTGAATTGTGATAGCTTCATAAATCAATCTTTAGTTTGGATATAACGAGCCTTAAAATAAGGCTTGCAAATGTATGATTAATCAACTTTTAACGGCTATTGAATCTAAGTATTTCTGGAATCCATCTTTTATGGCCTCCATTGCTTGCTCTACGCTTAAGGCATTATCCAATAAAAATTCGCCAATTCGTGTGCGTCTCAATTTGGTGAGATGCGCGCCTGAATTCACCGCTTTACCATAATCGAAGGCTAAGCTGCGCACATAAGTTCCTTTGCTGCAACTGAGTTTGAAGGCGATTTCAGGAAAATTATCGGCTTCTATTTCAAATTCAGAAATGTGGATTGGATTTGGTTTCATCACCACTTCTTTGCCTTTTCGTGCAAGATCATAGGCTTTTTGACCATCAATTTTTTTAGCCGAAAATATCGGTGGCACTTGATTCTGGTCGCCCAAAAACTGGCTTGCCGCAAGCTTTAGTTCTTCGATATTTTGCTTTGGTAAGTCGAATGTTTGATCAATTTCTGTTTCCAAGTCATAAGATGGAGTAGTGGAGCCGAGCAGGAATGTGCCGTCATAGCTTTTGTCCATTCCGGTCAAATCGTTGATGGTTTTGGTGTGACTTCCAACGCAAATAAGCATCAAACCAGTAGCCAATGGATCGAGCGTGCCAGCGTGTCCAACCTTTATTTTTTTTCTGCCTGTGGCGTGCTTTGCTGTGTATCGCAATTTGTTGACAAGATCAAACGAGGTCCAAGTAAGTGGTTTGTCAACCAAAAGAGTTATGCCAAAAGGCGGTTGGTTTTCCATGTTTTAGGAATGAGTTTGATTTGCGAGTAAAGATTTGATCTGAACTCTTAGAGGCCACATTTTTAGATCAACGAATAGCCAACAGCAGCAATACCAGCTGCAAAACAGTAGTAGCTGAAATACTTGAGCTGACTTTTCTTCACCAAGGCGATCATCCAATTGCAGGCAAAAAGCCCTGCCACAAATGCTGCAATGGCGCCTAATGCCATCGGCATAATGTCGATAGTCGAACTTGAAATGCCACCATCTAATAAGTCTTTGGCCATTTTTCCGAAAATGAGTGGAACTACCATTAAGAATGAAAAGCGTGCTGCTTTTTCACGATCAATTCCCAAAAGAACGGATGTAGAAATGGTTGCTCCACTGCGGCTAATGCCCGGAAGTATAGCAATGGCTTGCGCAATTCCGATGATAAAAGCGTTGGTAAACGTGACGTTTTTGTCGGTGTTTTTTGCTTTGTCTGCCAAAAACAAAAGCAAACCTGTAATCACCAACATGGCGCCTACGAGCAAAATTTGTTTCGAAAACAAAGCTTCGATTTGGTCATTGAACAGCACACCAATAACAGCTGCTGGCATCATCGACAAAATGATTTTCACAGAAAATTGAGCTTCTTCATTCCATTGAAATTGGAATAAACCTTTCAAGATTTCACCTATTTCTTTTCTGAATACTACAACAGTGCTGAGCGCTGTTGCGAAGTGAAGTACAACGGTAAAAAGTAGACTTTCTTCAGGTAAACTATTGTCACCTAAAATGGCTTTACCAAGCTCTAAATGCCCAGAACTGCTTACAGGCAAAAACTCAGTAAGCCCTTGAATTATGCCAAGAATGATGGCTTCGAGAATGCTCAAAAGTGATTATTTTTTGATGATACCATACATAACCAATCCATAGCCAACTAAGGTTACGATAGGTGAAATGTACATTCTGCGGAAATCGAAAATAGCATCGCTGTAAGACGAAACATCGTCAGCGCCACCGCCACTCATTAAGAAGAAGCCTAAAATTACGGTGAAAGCTCCGGCACCAATCAAGGTGAAGTTTTTCTTGCCTAATGGAAACTCGTGAGAATCATTGTTTTCGCTCATAATCAATACATTTTGTCGCTGCGCATTCGTAAAAATTTACGGACGGCCAAACTAGTAGAAACCCACGAAATAACAACCCCTAAAATCAAAACAATTACAAATAGATATGCTAAAATTTCTATATCCTGAATTTGAATCAAATCTGGAAGGTATTGTTGAGACACGTACATCAAGCTCATGATGAGCATAATGGCAATAAGCGCGCTATAAATTCCGTGGAAAATTCCCTTGATAATAAAGGGCTTTCTGATAAAAGATTGAGTAGCGCCAACCAGCTGCATACTTTTGATTAAGAAGCGTTTGCTGTAAATAGAAAGTCGAATGCTATTGTTAATCAAAGCAATGGCTACAATCAGCAACAGTGAACTGAACGCCAAAAGCACCATGCCCACTTTGCGGATGTTTTTCTGAACGCTGCTCACCAAAGACTCTTGATAATCAACTTCTTTGATCTTGGAGCTGCGCTGTAATTGAGCTTTGATTCCTGCTAAACTGTCTTGATGTGCATACTCTGCATTCAACTTCACTTCAATGCAAGCAGAAAGCGGATTGTAGTCTAAGTAGTTCATGAAATCTTCACCAAGATCTTTTTTCATGATTTCAACGGCTTCATCTTTAGAAATGAACACGGTTGACTTTGAGTATGGCGCAAGTTCTATCGCTTTTTGAAGGCGAACTACATCCACTTCTTTCACATCATCTTGCAAATAGATGGTAAAGCCAATGTTTTCTTTCACTGTATTGCTCAGCTTTTGAGCGTAAAGCATGATTAAACCTAGCAATCCTAGAGTAAAAAGCACCAGTGCCACACTCAGTATTACTGAAATGTAAGAGCCGCGTAATCTGCGCTTTTGAAATGTTTGTTCGCCTTTTTTAGCCATAATCGGTGAACGAAACTAGGATATAATAGAGGTTAAGATTATTGTTCTTGAGAAAATAATGAACAACAGGAGTTTAAGAGTGAGAAATGCCGGCTTGACTTAGTTGAGCGAATCTCCTCGAAGCTTTCTCAGGCGTTTTCTTGCCTCAATAGTAAAAAGCGAACTGGTAAAATCTTCCAAAATACGCGTGTAGCATTCCATGGCCTTTTCGGGATCGTTTAAAAAGCCTTCGTATAGTTTTCCTGCTTCAAATAGGGCATTGTCCGCTAAGATGTCGCTGCTATAAACATCTGCTACTTGCAGGTAGTTTTTAGTGGCATTTTCATAATCACCGAGCTCAGCAAAAATCTTTGCACGCTGAAATAAAATATTGTCAGCCAAAGCATGATTTGGAAACAAGCGCTCAATATCGCTAAGCGTCATTTGTGCCGAATCGTATTTGTGCTGCGCAAGCAACAGTTCATTTTTCGCGAAAAGCGCAAGTGCATCAGTTGTAGTATCTAATCCTGTGTTTTCGGTTATAAAAACAGAAAGTTCGAGGGCGTCATTGGCAATTAGTTTTGAAGTGGAGCCTTTTAAAACACCTAGTTGTGCTTCGGCCCAACCAAAGTCGCCTGCGTAGTAAAATACCTTGGCATTTTTCAGTTTTGCTTCGTAGCCAATTTCATCATACTTGAAGGTTTTTTCTACTTGACCATAAAGTAGCGATGCATCCCAAATGTTGTTGGTCAATACAAAAATGTCGGCCAATTCTATTTTTAAGGTTGCATTTCCTGTAGGATTCAAGCCTGGAATATTGAGTCCTTTTTGCAAAATATCAATCGCTTCTTGAACGGCCGTAGTGCTGAATTTACTTTGATAAAATGCCTTTACGTGAGCGTAATTTTTTATCAATTTCCAAGTGCCATCGCGGTAGCCCAAGTCATCCAATGCCGATTGATACTCGGCAATCAATTTGTCGATGGCTATTTTGTCATAAGACCGAGTAACAATCTGCTCTTGAAGTGCGCTGAGCAAACCTTGTCTTGCATCTAAGTAGAAATAGCTGCGTGGCCCTTTGTCTTTCACATATTCAAAAGCATTTATTGCAACTTGATACTTAAGGTTGTTGAGCGCTAAATTAGCCAATTTCATAATTCGATCGCCATCTTCTTTGTTGCGTTTATCAATGGCTTTTGCTTGAATCAATGCCGCTTCAAATCTGTTTTGCTGCATATACATCCAAATCAGCATTTCGGCATACACATTGTTTTCTGGGTTTTTCTGAACCTTTTCTAGTAATTGTGTTTGAAGTGCATTGGTGTATTTGTTTTCGGTATCAAATCCGATGATTCTGTTTAGCGTGTTTTGCACCGATTGCAAGTAGCCTGCGCTTACATCCAGCACCTCGATGTACTCTCTGATCATGCCTTCAACATCGCCTTTTTCACCAAGAATTTGTGCGATTTGAAAATTGAAAGGATAGTTTTTTCCTTGCACTTTACGACCAGCGTAATAAACTTCTAAAGCCCGATCGTTCTCACTAATTTGAGCAAATGCATTGCCCAAAGCAATAATTTGACTGATAGATGCGCTGCCAATATTCTTAGTGATTTTGTCGAAGTGTTTATTCGCTTTTGAGTCTTCGCCACTCAACTTTAGCACTTGACCTATGTCTACCAAATAGTCATAAACGGCAGGGTTGTTTTTGCTTTGTGTTTCCGCAAGTTTTTCTGCTTCCTTGTAGTTTTTTAGTGCGATGTAGCTCTGGAGCAGGTAATCGTAATTATCGTCCGATGGCTGTTTTTCATACAAGCGCTCATAATAAATGGCAGCTTTTTCAAAATCGCCTTCGCGATAGTAGTAAGCGGCCAATTGAGCATCGGTATTTTGAGCGATGCCATTAGCAGCGCCAAATACCAATACTATTAGGAGAATGAATTTATTTAGCCCGCGGCTTAGGATCATAGATTACTGCTTTTATAGAATCAATCACAGCGGTGGCCTCTGGATAAATTGTTTTGTAACGAGTTTGTAGCAAATTGTTTGCGTTTTCTAATTCGTCACCGGCTTCTACAAGCTTTGCAATGGCATCGGACTCGGTGTTGAAATAGCCTTTAAACTCCTCTTCGCTGTAAAAATTATTTTTCACGTCTTCGCGAAGTGTTGCAATTTGAGTTTTGGCATATGCAGCTTCCTTTCGCACGTCTCTGTATCTTGAAGCTACTTTTCCGATGTATTTGTTGGTACGGAAAAAATCACCCAACACAATTCCTGGTCTAGCTTCAAGCGTGTCTTCGATATTGTCCCAAAGCCAAATTTCGGTTTGCTTAATGGT
>CAZWXC010000052.1:0-9676 GCA_964637935.1 uncultured Flavobacteriales bacterium
ACTAGGATTAGTTTTGATTCTTCGCTGGTATTGGTACAGAATCAACGCTTGGAGCGAAATTTCGGCTACTGTGACTCCGTTAGTAGCATATGCTTTCTGCTATTTCTACTTAAATGATGCTATGGGTGAGAGCTTTGTTAACCAAAATGGTCCTTTCTTTTTTACAGTTAGTGTTACCACTATCATTTGGATAATCACAACTTTTGCAACTGCAAGTCCAAGTGAGTCTCATCTTCGTATGTTCATTATTAAAGTAAAACCACAAGGAATCTGGCCAAACATGCAACAAGACCAAAAAGCACTGAATTACAGCCTAAAATACCAAGCAATGAGTTGGTTTTTTATGGTGATAATGGTGATTAGTTTATTGTTTGGAATTGGTAGTTTAATCCTATTAAACTTTAATGCAACAATTTTGTATTTCATTAGCGCAGTTTTGTCCATTTTTGGCCTGCGTTTCTTTCTTAAAAAAACCAATATCTTCGAACGCAATTCTTCAGAATAAATGAACGTGAAATACATTTTGTTTCTTGCTGTCGGAATCAGCCTAACAATGGGCCTTAGCTCATGTGGAGAAGGTTCCTCAAATAGCAACGATACCACTGAAACCGAATCACAAGCTAAGCCTGTTGACCCGAATCAAACTGGACTTGTAAAAGTTGGTGATAAACTTTTTAACCTTCCCTCGCCCCTCGAGACAGCCTTTTTACTTGAAAAAGTGGACAAGCAGTACAATGAAGGATTACTCAACAAAGATGTAGATGCTACTAAGTATGCTACCAAATACTCTCAGGCAATGAATCTTGGAGTTTACGGTGCCGACCTTGGTTATGCATTGATTCATAATCAAAGTCAAAGCGCATTTCAGCTGCTTGGCGTTTGTAAAAAGCTAGGAACTGCTCTTGGTGTGTCTTCAAGCCTTTATGTTGATTTAATGAAGCGTTTTGAAGGAAACATGGAAAACAAAGACTCCCTTTTGATCTTTATTTCTGAGTTGAATCGTTTGAGCGATGAATACTTAAAAGAAAATGAAGCGGAAGATGTGAGTTCATTGATTCTGTATGGTGGCTGGGTAGAAAGTTTACACTTTACCACCACATTGGCAAAAGCAACTGGAAATGACAAACTAAGAACGCGTGTTGGTGAGCAGAAAAACGGTTTGAACAATCTAATCGGTTTGCTAGCTCAACAAAATGGCACAGGTGCTTTGAAAGTGTATGTTGATCAACTGAATGATTTGAAAAACACCTTTGATAAAGTTGGCTACAGTTACCAATACGTAGAGCCAGAAACTAAGTCAAGCGAAAAACTGACAGTAATAAAAAGTACAAGTACCGTAGAAGTTAGCGATGAAGTACTAAACGAAATCTCTGATAAAGTGGCGGCTATCAGAAAGTCAATCATCGAAACTACCAGTTTATGAAAAAGTTACTCCTTAGTTTATTTACAGTGATGATTGCTCAATTTGCAATCGCCCAGTGTGATATTACAGCAGATATTTGTCAAGACCATATTACAGGCAACTATCTATCAGATGGTCAGCATTATCGCGCTTTGTTGCTCGAAAATCAAGTTGCTGAATTCAATGCTACACTTTATGGTGGATCTACTTATCGATTTGCCGCTTGCAGTGGAACTCAGGATGGAAACCTTCAATTTAGAGTGTATGATAAAGAACGTAATCTGATTTTCAGAAATACAGAATATCAGAATGCTCCATATTGGGATTTCAAGCTTGAAAGCACCATGGATGTAATTATTGAAGCCGAACTAGACCCAATAGCTGGTTCTAGTGGTTGTGCAGTAATGCTAATCGGATTTTTAAGATAGTCTTTTTCATTTACTTGAATTTTAAAATACTCCAACATGCAAGTTGGCGATAGTTTACCACTATTCACCCTACCAGATCAAGATTGGAACGATTTCCACTCAGCATCACTTTTAGGAAAACCATGTGTCATCTTCTTTTATCCAAAGGATGAGTCGCTAGGTTGCACCAAAGAAGCATGTAGTTTTAGAGATCATTTTAGTGATTTTAAAGACTTGAACGCAGAAGTGATAGGAATAAGTGGAGATACTCCTGACGATCACCGAAAATTTAAAGAAAAGCACAACTTACCTTTCACATTGCTTTGTGATAGAAAAAGTGAAGTGCGCAAAATCTTTAATGTTTCGAGTAGTGTTTTCGGAATACTGCCAGGGCGAGTGACTTTTGTGTTTGATGCAGAAGGCACCTTGCTCAAAAAATATGATTCTCAAGTAGCTTTTGAAAAACACGTGCTCAAGGCGCTTGACGCACTTGAATAACTAAGCCAACTTTTCACTGACCATTTGCTGACTGATCTGCCATAAGCGATCAGCCAATGCCTCGTTTTCTGCTGCTGCAGAAGGCTTTGTAACCCTGCAGCTTTTGAAGTATTTGCCAGAATAAAGTTCAATACCTTCTTCCGAAGCGCAATAAATGCTGGTTTCTGCTCCTTTTGACGCGCTGATCATAAACGGTCGCACCAACTTAAAGATCAATTTCCATACACCACCTTCGGCATTCATGGCAAAACCGGTGCGCACCACCCCCGGATGCAAGCTAAAAGCAGTTACACCATTTTTACCCCAGCGTTTTACCAAAGCTTTAGTAAACAAGATATTGCACAATTTAGAATTGCCATAAACTCTCATGGTATTATATCCTTCTTTTTCTTGAATATTGTCTAAGTCTAACTTCGCCATTCGGTGAGCTTCAGAACTAAGACTAACGATGCGAGCCTCACTCGCTTTTAAAAGCATTTCAAGCTCATTGGTCAAAAGAAAATGAGCCAAATGGTTCATGGCAAAATGCATCTCAATGCCATCTATACTTTCTTCTCTTTCTTGAAAAATGCCACCCGCGTTATTGATGAGCACATCTATCTTTTGAAGATCACTGTTAATGGTTTTGGCTACCGCTTTTACAGATGCCAGTGAAGCTAAATCTGCCATGTAATAATGACACTTTTTATTGCCCGTTTCAGCTATCAAAGCTTGACACACCTTTTCAGCTTTTGATTTATTACGGGCAATCATGTAAACGGAAAAGTCCCTTTCGAGTAATGCTTTGGCTGTTTCTAAACCTATTCCGTTGGTTGCTCCAGTAATTAATGCAGTTTTCATATTAGCTTGTTCTTGTGGGCTAACAATAAGATAATTAATTGGTTCTGAAACATCAGATTTTGTAGTCGGCATAAAATGAACATCAGCGGGATTTCTAGTTTTGTCGCATGCTACCACGAACCATCATTCTTAAAACTGAACGACTCTATTTGCATGAAATGACAGCTGCAGAAGCCAAAGACGCTTTTGAGTTGAACAATGATCCTGAAGTAATAAAATTTACTGGCGATCCACCTTTTGAAAGTATTGCCGCTGCACAAGAATTCTTGATCAATTACACTGATTATCAAAAGAATGGCATAGGAAGATGGGCAGTTCGTTTGCTAGAAAACGACACTTTTCTGGGTTGGTGCGGCCTTAAACTTCATAACAATGGCGAGGTAGATTTGGGTTTTCGGTTTCATAAACGCTATTGGAACCAAGGTTTCGCAACAGAAGCTTCTTTTGCCTGTCTCGATTTTGCTTTCAACCAAAAGCATTTAAAATATGTGATTGGTCGTGTGATGCATGAAAATATTGCTTCACAAAAAGTGCTGGAAAAAGTTGGAATGAAGTACTGGAAAGATGTGACTTGCGATGCGCATCCGGCAAAGTGCTATAGGATTGACAATTCGATGCAATAAATTATGCCTAGCATAAATGCTGCCGGCCTTGGCCGATAATTTTATAACTATGCATGCATTGAATTAATTGAACGCATGGTTAAAACGAAACTCACCGACATCATTCCTGTAGACTATCCAATTATTATGGCACCGATGTTCTTAGTGAGCAATACGGCCATGATCAAAGCTGCGCTTGATGCAGGAATTACCGCTGCATTTCCGGCATTGAACTACAGAACGGATGCTGAGTTTAGAGCAGCAATAGATGATATTCGAGCACACACCAAAAAGCCATTTGGGGTAAACCTTATTGTCAATAAATCAAATCCAAAATACAAGTCACAATTAACCACTTGCGTGGAAAAGAAAGTAGACTATATTATTACTTCATTGGGAAGTCCTGAAGAGTGTATCAGACAGTGTAAGCCCCAAGGAATAAAGGTTATCTGTGATGTGATCGACTTGAAATACGCGCTAAAAGTGCAAGAACTTGGCGCTGATGCGGTGATTGCAGTGAATTCAATTGCTGGCGGACATGCAGGCCATACTCCGCTCGAAGTTTTAGTGCCAGAACTTTCAAAAGCACTCACCATTCCAGTAATCTCTGCCGGTGGCGTTGCTTATGGTAAAGACATTAAACAGGCACTAAACTTAGGAGCAGCTGGAGTTTCTGTAGGAACCGTTTTTATTGCCAGCAACGAAGCCGGAGTTTCGCAAGAATACAAGCAAGCAATGGTAGATTATAATGCAAAAGACATTGTGAAAACTACCAAAATGAGCGGAAGCGCACTAACTGTAATCAACACACCTTATGTACAAAGTATCGGTACAGAAGCATCTTGGTTAGAAAAGTTGATGCATAAAAACAAAACGCTGAAAAAGTACATTAAGATGTTCATTTTCTTGAGAGGCACAAAAGCCATTGAAAATGCGGCTTTTAAAGCCACTTACAAAACCGTTTGGGTTGCAGGCCCAAGCATTGAGCATATTCATGCGATAAAATCGGTGAAAGAAATTGCTGAGAAAATGTGCTCTGAATTGGATAATTCTATGCTATGAAAATTTATTTCTGCCAGATGAATCTATGTTAGCATCAAGCGGTAGTCCACAAAAAAAATTGAAGTAATCCTTAGAATCAAGTGTTCAAATATCAATCAAATCATAGATTTGACGGATGAACAAGATTGCGCTTATCACTGGAGCAACAGCAGGTTTTGGCGAAGCAACCGCCAAACTATTTGCCCAAAATGGTTACAATATTATCATCACTGGTCGCAGAGCCGAACGCCTCGAAACGCTGAAAGCAACGCTTGAAAACGATCATAATATTTCTGTGTTAAGCCTTTGTTTTGATGTAAGAAACCGAAGCGAGGTTGAGTCGGCTTTAACTAACATTCCTGAAGCGTTTAATGCCATTGGTGTTTTGGTAAACAATGCTGGTTTGGCAAGTGGATTTTCGCACGTTCAAGAAGCGGATATTGACGATTGGGAACGTATGATCGACACCAACGTAAAAGGCTTGTTGTATGTAAGCCGAGCATTGATTCCAGGAATGATTGAACGCAAATCGGGTCACATAATAAATATTGGATCAACCGCTGGAAAAGAAGTGTATGAGCGCGGAAACGTTTATTGCGCATCAAAACATGCTGTAGACGCCATCACAAAAGGCATGCGCATCGACTTACTAGGAACAGGAATTAAGGTGACTCAAATTGCTCCTGGCGCGGCCGAAACTGAGTTTAGCGAAGTGCGTTTTCATGGTGATAAAGAAAAAGCCAAGAATGTATATAATGGTTACAAACCCATGGAAGCAGAAGACATTGCGAGTTTGGTTTACTACGCCACTACGCTACCGCCACACTTGTGCATCAATGATTTGGTAGTGACCAGCATTAGCCAAGCGAATAGCTTTTATATCAACAGAAAGACTTAGAGTTTTTCGCAGGCATAAGGAATTACTGCTTCGTAAGCTTTCACTATTTTATTGAAATAATCTCGACCTTCTTGGTTACCTATTTTTCGACCGTCTGCCTCAACAATTGGTGTAAGTTGGCCCATGGTTCCTGTAGCAAAGGCAAAATCTGCATTGTAAAAATCGACCAACGAGAGGTTTTTTTCGCGCATATAAAAGCTATTTTTCCCCGCCACATCCATCACCATTCCCCTGCTAATTCCCGGTAAGCAAGCATCTGCAAAAGGTGTATACAAAATGTGGTCTTTTATGATAAACACGTTGGTATCATTAAGTTCTGCTACAAAACCACGATCATCTAACATGATGGCCGCATCTGCTCCAGCATGGTTCGCCTGAATCTTTGCCAAAATGTTATTGATCAAATTATTATGATGAATTTTTGAATCAACAAATTGTGGTCCATTGCGTCTAATGGCAGACGTAATTACCTTAATTCCAGACTCGTTATCATACACCAAAGGCTTCCATTCGGCAAGCACAATCAAGCATGTTCCTTTTTGATTCAATCGCGGGTCCATGCCCGAAGTCACTTTTTCGCCACGGGTTAGCGTCAAGCGCAAATGTGTTTCATCGGTCATGCCATTCGCGTCAAGCGTTTGCTTAATCGCAGATCTTATTTCTTCATTGGTTGGAATTTGTGTAAACGCCATTGCGTGAGCACTTTCGCGCAAGCGGTTTAAATGAGCAGATAAATGCAAAATCCCTTGTTTATAAAGTCGCAAGCCTTCCCAAACTGCATCTCCACCCTGCACCACCGAGTCAAAAACTGAAACCTTGGCTTCATTTCGGTGAACGATTTCACCATTTACATAAACTTTAATATGCTCGTTTCTAGGATCGTATTTCTGTAACATGGTTTAATGCTTTATTTCAAATGCTTTTAGTTTCAAATAATATTCTTGTGCTTCTTCAAGCAATTCGCTGTATTTCGAGTCAAGCTCGATGGCCGTTTCAAGCTTAGGTTTTAAGCCTGTGGATTGATGCACATTAGCATACCAATGTTTCGCCCAAATGCCGTCTTCAGGTCGCGGACCAGCCTCCCACTCTAGCATTGCTGGATAAAAATCGATCTCCAGTGCATTGCACAAAGAAGCAATGTACGTTGCTGGATTTTTAATCAATTCGCCAGTGTCGGCAACGATTACTTTATAACCACTTTTATTAAGAAAATCGGCTATTTCAAACTGTTGTTTCAAACCCAAATCATCTAAACCAAAATCGCCTATTACCTTGGAATAAGAAGCAATAATGCGCTTTGGGTCACGGATTAAAAAAAAATTTTTGAGGTTTGAAAAATACTGCCAATCGGTAGGCAAAATATGATGCGCCATGTTCTTGATAAACAACTCTTCTGTTGTTCCATTTTCAAGAAAAGCAGACTTTAAAACACCTTCGCGTTCATTGTTTTGCTCTTGTAGCACTTCATCTCTTCCCGGATGAAGAATGCCTGTTTCTGCCAAGTAAGCAGCGTAAAATGGTTCATCCACCACCAAGCAATTGGGCCGTTGGGCAAAAGAATACATCATGGCTGTGCTGATGTTTCTTGGTCCTGAAATAAGGTGAATACGCTGCATCATTTCAATTGAAAACAATGATAAGGTTTCAATTGATCATTTTAAAAATTGGAATTGAAAAACTAAAGATCTAAATCGTCCAATATTGTCGTAGATAAACGATTCAATAATACTTGAACAAATACATTTGCCAAATGGAATTACGCACTCAAATTGCCGAAGCAGTTGCTTTTTTAAACGCTAAAAATATTACCGAAGCACAGGTTGGAATTGTGCTTGGCACCGGTCTAGGCCGATTGGCGGACGAGATCGAAAATCAAACAGTGATTGATTATGCTGATATTCCACACTTTCCACTTTCTACCGTTGAGTCGCACAAAGGCAAGTTGATTTTTGGTGAAATCGGTGGTAAAAAAGTGTTGGCCATGCAAGGTCGTTTTCACTATTACGAAGGTTATAGCATGAAGCAAGTTACGTTTCCGATTCGCGTAATGCGTGCGCTTGGCGTTGAAACGTTGTTGCTTTCGGGCGCTGCTGGCGGCATGAACCTGAGCTTTAAAAAAGGTGATTTAATGATGATTACAGATCACATCAACTTATTGCCAGACAATCCGCTTATCGGACCAAATGACAATGAACTTGGGCCTCGTTTTCCTGATATGAGCGAGACTTATGCAAAAAGCATTCAATCAAAAATTGAAACCATTGCCTTAGAAAAGTCCATTCCAATACAAAAAGGGGTGTACGTTTCTGTAATGGGTCCGATGCTTGAATCGCCAGCTGAGTATCGCTTTTTGCACCGAATTGGCGCTGACGCTGTGGGAATGAGCACCGTGCCAGAAGTAATTGTGGCCAAACATGGCGGTATGCAATGCGCGGCAGTTATTGTGATTACTGATGAATGTGATCCAGACAATTTGCAGCCACTGAACATTGCCGAAATCATGGAAATGGCTGGCAAGGCAGAATTGAAATTGATTGAGCTTTATAAGGCATTGATAGCTCAACTTTAATCGAAAACATGTCCAACGCCTTTCAATTCAAGCAATTTACCGTTGTTCAAAATCATTCTGGTTTTAAGGTTGGAACAGATGGTTGCTTGCTGGGCGCTTGGGCAGATGTGAGCAAATCAAAACATATATTAGACATTGGCACAGGCAGCGGAGTTATTGCATTAATGCTTGCACAAAGAAATTCAGAGGCACGTATCACAGCAATAGAAATAAACGCAGAAAGTGCAGCGCAAGCAAGTGAAAACTTTGCCAATAGTCCCTTTTCAGCTCGACTGACCGTTGAAAACAAAAGCTTGCAATTATTTGTAAAACAATGCGAAACGCGATTCGATCACATTGTATGCAATCCACCGTTTTTCTCAAAATCAACTTTGAATCAAAACCAAAGTCAAAGCCTGGCAAGACATGATGTGACGCTAAACATGAGTGATTTATTCAAGATTACTGCAGCTTTATTATCAGAAAACGGTGCCTTTTCAATCGTTGTTCCAACCGAACGAAAAGAAGAAATTATAGCGATTGCGAAAACCAACCATTTGTTTTTAACGCATCTGGTTTCTATCAGTCCATTACCCAAAAGGGAACCTAATAGATTGCTGATGAAATTTGAAACTACAAACCAAACCGCTAAACACGAACATTGGAATTTATACAGTGAAACCAACGTTTATAGTCAGCAAGCCACAGAATTGCTTGCTCCATTCTACTTGAAATTATAAGCACAAAAAAGCCTTTTGGTGAGCTTCCAAAAGGCTTTCAAAATTTCTAGTCTACCCGTTTTGGCAATTAACTTGCCTTATTGAATCTTCACCAAAAAGGTCACTTCTACATCCGTTTCGCCAGGCGTGCAAGTGCCATCTTTAGCTCCATCTGGCTGATGTTTCAATGAAATGGTAATGTCCGCATCTTTAGCTTGACCTGTTACCCAAGTTGAAGTTAAGCCTATTTCAAACGTTCCATCTGTATCAGTTCTGTCAATGGTAAGACTATTGACTAGCTCACTATTTGGTTCAAAACAAACGAAATGCTCGTCAGACTCGGTAGTGATTTCTGGCGTTAAACTTTCATCTTCTACTCCCGAACCATCAATAAAGTCAATTGCAACACTGTAAGAGCTTGCTGCCAACAACACGATTTCGTCAATTGTAGGATCCAAACCACCTACTCCATCATCATCAGCCCAAGTAAAAGTGCTGACCGCATTAGTAGAATCGTTCGTAAACGTCAATTTCACTTTCGTGATTTGTTCAGGTTCATTGTTTGGATCTTGTGGATCGTTAGGAGTATCTGGATCTTTTTTACATCCAGCGGCTGAGGCACTAAACAAAACGGCCATCAATAAAAATTTAATGATATTACTTTTTTTCATAACTAATTGTTTTTTAAATATTTAAATGGAATTCTAATAGATAAAATAAA
>CAZWXC010000053.1:0-9498 GCA_964637935.1 uncultured Flavobacteriales bacterium
TGTATTTCGAACCGAAATACGAGAGGTTTTTTTTTGTCACTTTATAGTGTGAAAAAGCACCAATGAGAGGATTAATAATACTATTCGTATTCTTGATTTATACACAACAAGGCATCTCTCAGGTTGGTATTACCCCTAGTAATAATTATTGGAATCTTACTGAAATAGGATCAAGCTTGTTATCTGATCTAACGGGAACAAACAGGATTAATCGTCCAAGTAAAATTCTTAATTCATCCGATTTAAGCTTTTTGAATACACTTGATTCAAACGCTTATACGCTTGTTGATTTTCAGTTGGCTACATTGGCTAACCAAACATTTAATCTTGAATTAGATAGACCACTTAGAAAGGGCTCGTTTAGCTTTGATTTAAGTCGTGTTAGTAATCCTGGTTTTAGCGATAATTCATTTATTAGAAATAATCGAATAGGGTTTGAATTTGTTTATCCTGTTTTCTCAAGTTTAGAGGTGAGTTTGGGTGGTGAATATTCTAATAGGTATTTGGAATTAAATGGAGGATTAGTTGATACTGCTTACACTTTCCCTTCTCAAAGAGAAAATGGAGTTTCTCTATATCAGGTTAATTCGGCAAATGCAAATTCTGAAATTAAGAGGGTAAGCTTAAGTGGTGGATTAAAATGGAAAATGTTAGAGAAGAAGTTACTTCGAATTTCGGCCACCGCATTTTCAAATTATTCAAGAAAGCGATTTGATTATTCAGACACATATAGTGATCTGAATTTTTACATGAAATATTCTGATATTCAAAATTCGGACGTATTAATGGATTCGTTGATTCGAAACTCTTTTTTGAATAGTGGTTTTTTAGCCTTAAATGTTTTCAAATCGGATAGTACTTGTGTTGATTCAATTTCTAAGGTTCTAGATGTTATTGCTGGGGCACATTATGAACAATCGTACATCGTAAATAATGGTGATCAATGGCAATATACTAATGCAACTGTTGTAGGTCATGTTAAATTGTATTCGTCTAAATTGACCACTTCATTGGATGCTGAATATAGCTTGTTCGGTTTTAGACAAGGAGCTTTGAATATTGACTCAAAAGGAAGATACACGATCAAATTGGATAGCTTATCAAAGAAAAGACTATCATTTGGAGGCTCGGTTACCTACATCAGAGATTTAATGCCAATTCAGTTTTATAGATACTCTAGTAGTTTAGGTGTAATAAGACGAAATGCACAATTGGTTGGAGATGCGAATCAGATGGTAAATTTTGGTTTAGAATTTCCGAGGTTTGATATATCTGTGAATGCTGGATTCCGACAATTAGAAGATTATTCTGTAATGGACAAGCATGGAGTAATTGATCAACTTAATGTTAGAGCACAAACTGTAAGTCTGGAAGTGGATTATAGACTTAAGTGGTTTTATGTCTCAAATCAATTTACCTACCAAAGGATGGCCGATGATTACAGGTTTAGCCTACCTAAAGTAGTAAATACCGGAAGAATATATTTTAATACTCCATTGTTTAATAAGGCTTTGTATATACAGCCGGGGTTCGATTTGCTTTACTATTCTGACTACTACGTTACTGGATATCATCCAAGTTTCGATGTTTACTACGTTCAGAATGATAAAAAGTATGGCTCATATCTGCGAAGTGATGTATTCTTAAAAGCACAAATTCAAACCGTTGAAATCGAATTAAGATTAGCCAATTGGAATTATGACTTGTATGGCCAAGAAACTATTGTCGCTCCAAATTACCCAGGAATAGAAAGATACTTTCAGGGAAGAGTAATCTGGAAATTTAAAAACTAATTAGGTTTTTTGTTTCTTCTTTTTTGCTGCTGGGAAAAGAACATTGTTCAGTATAAGTCGATAACCAGGTGAGTTTGGATGTAGGCTTAAATCAGTGGGTGGATCGCCAACGAAATGCTGATAATCTTCAGGATCGTGGCCACCATAGAATGTCCATTGACCTTTACCAAATTCTCCATGAATGTATTTGGCTACTCCTAACCCTTTGTTCTCGCCCAAAATCAATACCTGCGGCTTGATAAACTTTAATTGATAAGAAGTGGTTTGTCCCATAAAACCCTTTACAATTTGTTGATGATTTTGACAAAGCATGGATGGTACTGGATCCCATTTGGCGGAGAAATCGAAGAGTGTGAAAAAGTCTTGTTCTTTTTGTGATCGAGAGTGAATATTAGTTCCGTCAATCGTTGAGAACTCATATTCCATTGGGTTCATACTGATGGAGTAGTTTTCAAATGCAAACGACTCGTCAAATTCAAGTTTAGATTGAGCTTGTGGGTCGGCTTCATCACCATCAAACATTTGTTCGCATATATCAACGTTTTCAGCAGCTATGGCAATATCATAGGAGTCTGTTCCCGAACACATTGAAAACATAAAACCACCACCTGAAACGTATTCTTTTATTTTCAGCGCGACTCCAAGTTTTAATTCTGAAACCTTGGAAAAGCCAAGTCTTTGAGCGGTTTGTTCTGACTCAGTCTTTTGATCAATATACCATTTGTGATTTCTGTAAGAACCGTAAAATTTGCCATATTGTCCAGTGAAATCCTCGTGATGTAGGTGAAGCCAATCGTATAAATGAAGCTCGCCTTTTACGATTTCGTCATCATAAATTACTGTGTATGGGATTTCAGCATATGTCAACACCAGCGTCACGGCATCATCCCAAGGTTGTGCGGTTTTAGGTGAGTAGACGGCTATTTTAGGCGCCTTCTCTAATTTAATCGCATCCTGATTTACTTCGGGATTAGATATGTCAAGAAGGATTGAAGCTGCAGTGGCATCGGCAATTATTTCGAAGGAAATTCCACGAATTACAAGTTCGCTTTTGATTTCGTCAAAATAGTCGATCAAGAAACTGCCACCGCGATAGTTGAGCAGCCATTGAACTTCAACTTCTTTTTCTAATGACCAATATGCGATGCCGTAAGCTTTTAGGTGATCCTTTTGTGATTCGTCCATGGGAACTAGAAGCTTCTTTGCTTCAACATCTATGGCTAAAAGGAGAAAAAGAAGGAGAAATATTGATTGAAGTAATCGCTTAAAAAGGTGCTTCTGTATCATCTTCGTCTGTGGAATCCCACTTACTGGATTGTAAGATTTTAGTGCCATAATTATCTTCAATTTGAGGGCCTTGAGGAACTGCGCTCATATCAAAGTTATCATTATCCCAATTGGTGAATTTTGCTAGGTGGTTTATGAAACGAATTTTAACGTCTTCAGTAGATCCATTTCTGTGTTTTGCAATGATTAATTCAGCCATGCCTGCGGTTGAGTTTCCATCGGCATCCTCTGTTAGGTTGTAGTATTCAGGGCGATAGATGAACATAACCATATCGGCATCTTGTTCAATTGCTCCAGATTCACGAAGATCAGATAGCATTGGTTTTTTATCGCCACCACGGGTTTCAACAGCACGACTCAACTGACTCAATGCGATGATCGGAATGTCTAATTCTTTTGCAATTCCTTTGATTGCTCTAGAAATAGTACTGATTTCTTGTTCGCGATTTCCTTTTCCTTCGCCTGTGCCGGCACTCATTAGCTGCAAATAATCGATGATTACCATTTGTATGTCTTTCTCAGCCTTCAATCTTCGGCATTGAGCACGCAGTTCAAAAACAGATAAACCTGGAGTATCATTGATGAAAATGGGTGCATTGGTTAATTTTCCAATTCGCGCATTAAGCTGCTCCCATTCATGAGGTTCTAAATTCCCTTTTTTTAGTTTTTCCGCTGAAATTTCTGTTTCGCTCGCAATCAAACGATTTACAAGTTGAAGAGAAGACATTTCAAGTGAAAAAACCGCAACGCCTTTTTTATAGTCAACGGCTGAATTTCGCGCCAGCGATAAAACAAAGGCTGTTTTACCCATACCCGGACGAGCGGCCAAAACGATCATATCTGATTTTTGGAAACCACCTGTGACTCTGTCTAGATTCATAAAACCAGTAGGTACACCGCTGGTTCCGTCTTGTTTACTGATGATTTCAAGTTGTTTAATTGCTTTGTGCAACAACTTGTTCATATCATCATAACTCTTTCTGATGTTACCTTCGGCCACTTCAAAGAGGCGAGCTTCAGCTTGATCTAGCAAATCAAAAACGTCTACTGTTTCGTCATAAGCACTCTTAATTGTTTCACTAGAAATTTTGATCAGCTCGCGCTGAATGTGCTTTTGAGAGATGATTCGAGCGTGGAATTCAACATTTGCGCTTGACGCAACCCTATTGGTAAGCTGAGCAATATAGAATGGCCCACCAACTTGCTCGAGCGTGCCTTTTTTCTTTAATTCTTGAGTTACTGTGAGGATGTCAATTGGCTCAGAACGCTGAAACAAATCGAGGATAGCTTCATAAATGAGTTGATGATCTTCTTTATAAAAACTTTCTTTTTTTAGGATGTCAATTACATCGGTAAGGGCTTCTTTGTCAAGCATTAAAGCACCAATTACGGCCTCTTCTAAATCTACTGCTTGAGGTGGTAGTTTACCATACTCAGGTGTGTTGATTTGGGTGCGGACAACGCTTAGATTTTTTGCTACTTGTTTTGCTTCTGTTCTCGGCTCTTCCATGCGGCCAAATGTACCGTAAAGCAAGAGGTTTGCTCAGTTGTAACCGCTAAAAATTATACACTTAAATTTTCGAAATTCAATAACACTTAACTGCTTGATTGATTGCAGCTATTGAGTTTTATGACTTATGAAATTCTTGCTAACAGAACATTTCAACTAAAGTTGATAAACCATTTTTAAATGTGGAATTCCATCTTCGAGGTACATTTTTTCTATTGGCTCAAAGCCAATCTTTTTATAAAAATTGGTCAAGTATACTTGAGCGCTGATTTCTATTTTTTGGTGATTTGATTGCTGCTCAAGCCAATCGATTGCAAACTGCATAATTTCTTTTGCAAGACCTTTATTTCTGTGGTTTTCAGACACGATCACACGACCAATATGAGCGGTGTGATTCATATAAATTCTGGCATAAGCAGCAAATTCTTCGCCTTCATATCCAAGAATATGTACAGCCTCTTTATCTGTAAGATCAGGATCAGGATAAACACAAATTTGTTCTACTACAAAAACGTCACTGCGCAGTTTATACATTGCTAACAGTTCATCATTAGATAGTTGGTGGAAGGTTTTTGAAAATATTTTCATGTAGTTGCTTAAACCTGTGGCTTGGTTTGGTGTTTATTGCCGCATGAAAGTATATAGATTGGAGAAAACACAGAAGCTGCCAATAACAATTGAACAAGCTTGGGCTTTCTTTTCGACCCCAAAAAATCTACAGGCCATCACTCCAAAAGACTTGAGTTTTGAAATTTTGACTGACCTAGGAGACGATAAAATGTATGCAGGCCAGATCATTAATTATAAAGTAAGTCCGTTTCCGGGAATAAAAATGCGCTGGACTACCGAAATTACGCATGTTGAAGAAGGGGTTTATTTTGTGGACGAACAGCGATTTGGGCCTTATTCATTCTGGCATCACAAGCACTTTTTTAAGGCGATTGATGGAGGCGTGTTGGCTACAGATATAGTAGACTATGCTGTGCCAATGGGCATTTTAGGTCAATTGGTTCATCCATTTATTGTAAGAAATAAATTGGAGCACATTTTTGATTTCAGATTCAAGAAATTGGAAGAAACTTTCGGTGTTTTTAATGCCAATCATTAGGTAGCGCCCCTAATATTTCAAGTCTGTTTGAGTTAGGATTAAACTCATCCCAAGATTTGATGAAATTGTGAATTGACGATGTTGTTTTTCCTTGAGTTTCATTTGTGAAAACGTCTAATGACTGTTCTGCTCGAGTGAATGCAACATAAATAATGTTCAGTTCATCCAAGGCAGATTTCACTATTTCGTCATCGTAAATTTCTTGAAATGGCGTGTTGTTATATTGATTTATCGGTAAGAGATAGTTTGAAATTTCAGGTATGATTTCATCATTTTGCAGCCAGCCGAATTTCTTTGTTGGTTTCGTGGTTTTGATATCGGGCAAGTAAACCAACACATGCTTAAACTCCAAACCTTTTGACTTGTGAATGGTCATGATTCTAATGGCATTGCCGGCATCCTGAAGGCGAACACTCAGTCCCGTTTTTTTTGATTCGTAGTAATCTAAAAAGGTGTGTTTTAGATAAAGGTTTCCTTGTTCAAAATCCCAGGCGAAGTCAAGAAGTTGAGCGACAAATGGATTTTTTAGATCGAATTTGTAGAGTTTGCAAAGCTTGAAAATGCGATGAAAACTATCACCTTGTTCTATTTCAGCTAGCTTTAGTGGAAGTTTTATGAGCTGGCAAAGCCCGTTAAAATCTAATTTTTCTTTTTTGACTTGAGCAGCATACGTATGATGGTCGCCCTTTATTACCTCAAATTGGAATAGCTTGGCCAACCAAGATTGCAGATAAAACGGATCGTTGTAAAAACGCGCAGCGTAAAGCGTAGCTATAATCAATTTGGCTTGAGCACTGTTATCAATCAGTAAACTTTCATCGCTTATCACAGCTATGTTTTGTTCTAATAGTAGGGATGCAAATTTTGAAGCTTCTTTATTGCCCCTAAACAGAATGCAGGTTTTACCTAGCTCAGATTCACCGAGATTATTTATCTCATGGATACGAGTGAGCATTGCATGGAAATAGTGCTCGATTTTCTCGTCACCAAATACGCGTTCAATCAAATGAACTCGCACTTCACCGTTTTCTTTTGAGAATGTTTTTTGATGCAAATCGTCATAAACTTCTAATTGATGCGCTTGCAGCATGGCATCGCTCAATTCTCTAAAAAAGCGATTATTGAATTTGATCACATTGCGTGCAGAACGAAAATTCGTATTGAGCACGTTCTTTTCATAACTCTGCTCAAACAGTTGCTGAGCGCTTCCGAGCACTTTTGGCAACGCAATAAACTGGTCAGGTTCGCTTCCGCGAAAGCGATAAATAGACTGTTTAGCGTCTCCAACAATCAAACTTTCTTTTCCATCTGCTAGGCTATTTTCAACCAATGGTTGAAGATTGATCCACTGAAGTGATGATGTATCTTGAAACTCATCAATGAGAATGTGCTGGTATTTATTCCCGAGTTTTTCATAAATGAATGGCGTTTGCTCTTCCAAGAATTTCTGTGTCAAAATTTGATTGAAATCAGAAAGCATTTGCACGTTTTCATCCTCTTTAATTTGATCGAAAAGCGCTTTCAATTCATTGATCAAGACCAAACCGAAAAGATCGGTTGTCATGTTTTTCTTGAATTTACTCCTTTTAATCTCTGGAAGAAGTGCCAGATATTCGTCTCTCAGTTGCCTGAATTGTGGTAATAAACTGTCTACGAATTCTGGATTTGAAGCCGTTTTTGAATGCAGCTTTTCTCCATCTAAAATCTTGTTGGCTCTATCACTTGGCTTCAGGTCTCTGTAATATTCTTCATGATTTAAAAGTTTGGTGAAAAACGAATGAATACCGCTTTTACCATAGCTCATATCGGTAAAATGAAGACCATTTTCTTTCATTATTGAAAGATACTTTTTACCAATAGCTTCTATTGTGACTTCAAAATCGCGAACAGATTTTTTAAGTGCTTTGATCAGCGAAAGCGCATGCTTATAGTCAATCGCATTCAGATTATTTCCATTTAAAAAGAAGTCTTCGCTACTTAGTTCTTGCGCAAATTTTGCGAGTGAGGGTTCAATGTCACCGCTGTTATCGTTTTCAGTTTGCGTTTCGGCAAAAGCAAGCACGAGTTGCGTAATGCCTTCGACTTGGCCAACTTTATCTAAGAGGGCCGTGGTAACAAGGTCTATCAAGCGTGACTGATCAATTTCAACTTCAAAATCTGGTGCCATGCCAAGGTCGCTTGCAAAACTTCGAACGAGTCGATGCACAAATTTGTCTATGGTAAGAATTGAAAAATCACCATAATTATGAATGAGCGCGTCAAGCGCGAATTTGCTTCGTTGCGTAATTTCTGCTTCCGTGAAATTGGTTTCGGCCATGATAGCGCTGCGCATGCTTTCGATGTCTTTTCGCGAACTCGGATTACCGGCAAGTGCACTTAGATAGGTAACAATGCGCTCTTTCATTTCAGCGGCAGCTTTCACCGTAAAAGTGATGGCGAGAATATTTCTGAAATAGTCGGGAGTATTTCCCGAAAGGGCTAATTTTAAAAATGTTTTAGAAAGGGTAAATGTTTTACCCGAACCTGCCGAACTTTTATAAACTTTGAAATTCTTTGCTGTCGTGCTCATTGCCACCAAAATTCAACTTTATTCATTGAAATCCGTCTTTAAGACTAAATACTTTTTCTTGAAATCAATTATCCTCACACTAGCCTTCATTTTATCTGTCGCTTTTAACGCTTCAGCGCAAGTCATAAGCACAGAAAATTTTGTTCAAGGAAATGTGATGGTTTTGCTGAAAAGCGATATCGAAGCATCACAATTTTGTGCCGAACTGAACAATGAAACAAATGCCGATTTTGTGCCAAGCAAAAGGCTTTCGCAATCTATAAACCTTTGGTTATTAGAATTTGATCCGAATAAATTAGAAACTAGAAAAGGACTATCAGCGGTTGAGCGATTTACTTCAACCATTATCGCACAGCTAAACCACACCGATTTAAATCTTAGATCTACACCAGACGACACATTGTTTTATAAGCAATGGGCTTTTGAAAATGATGGATCAAATGGAGGTTCGGGTACTGCTGACATTGACGCTGCTTTGGCTTGGGATATTACCACGGGTGGCTTAACCACGGTTGGCGATACAATCGTAGTGGCAGTAATTGATGGTGGTTTTTTTATCCAACACGAAGATTTGGTCAAAAATATTTTTATAAATCATTATGAAATACCACAAAACGGAATTGACGATGATTTGAATGGTTATGTGGATGATGTAAATGGTTGGGATTCATATTCTAACGATTATACCATTCCAATAGATAATCATGGTACTCACGTTGCCGGAACTATTGGCGCTGTTGGAAACAATGAAATTGGTGTGACAGGAGTAAATTGGAAGGTGAAAATTTTACCTGTTGCTGGATCTTCTTCTCTTGAATCAACCGTAATTGCCGCTTATGGCTATGTGCTTGACATGCGCAGAAGATACAACCAAACCAATGGGGCAGAAGGAGCTTACGTGGTAGCAACCAATTCTTCGTTTGGTGTAGACTATGGTTTGCCAGCCGATTATCCATTGTGGTGCGCTATGTATGATTCGCTTGGTTATGCTGGTGTTTTGAGTGCTGGAGCTACTGCAAATCTTCCAATTGATGTGGATCAAGTGAGTGATGTGCCTACGGCATGCGCTTCAGATTTTTTAATCTCAGTAACCAATACCACTAGTTCTGATGTAAGAAACTCTGGAGCTGCTTTTGGCTTAGAAACCATAGATATTGGCGCACCTGGAAGCGTCATTTATTCGCTTAATAATTTTGATTACTACGGAAACAATACAGGAACATCTATGGCA
>CAZWXC010000054.1:0-9478 GCA_964637935.1 uncultured Flavobacteriales bacterium
CTCCCTCAACCATTGAAAAAGCACATCGGCCGTTTTCTTGTACTCCGCATCGCCCGTGATTTTGTAAAGCATCGAATACGCTTTCAAAAACAAACCCATTGCTTTTGGATTGTGCTCTTTCTCAATACCGAGCATGGGCCGCAGGTTGATCGGATTGCGCTTTTGAATTTGTGTCAACACAGCCGATGGGATTTTTCCCAAGCGCAACAGGTTGAACTTTGAATTCAATATATCATACGGGTCATAACCCTTGAATTCTTCTGCTCGAACGTAGGTGTCCAGGGCTTTAATATGCTGAAAGATTTCCTCTTTCGTCATGCTTTAAAGTGTTATGCGTTCTCCGCCATTTTTATAGGATGTGATCACCGCAAAGGTGGCTTTCATTGCGTTGTAAATAGCGCCAAACGAAATGGGAGTTTGTTTACCTTGATCGATGGCTTCAACAAAAGCCGCCACCTCATTCTTGTGGCCTTTATCTTGTCCTGACTGCTTAATCTTTTTTGTGCCTTTGTTCAGGATCAGCAACTCCTGAAAATCGTTTAATTGATAAACTACGCCACCCGAAAACACCTCGATGTATTCCTTCATTAATTCCTTACTTCCGTTTGACAGGTAGTCGATTGAAGCGATGGAACCGTTTTCAAATTGTAACTGAATGGTTACGGAATCTGAAACGTTTTTGGCATCGGTCATGCGCTGTGCGCTTACATGCTTGATAGGCGAATCGGCAATGAATGCGGCCAAATCTATAAAATGACAAGCTTCGCCAATGATTCTTCCGCCACCTACTTCTGGATCATGCACCCAGTGTTCAGCAGGTAAAATACCCGCATTGATGCGGTAATGGATACTTCGCAATGAAGCAGGATTCAATTGCTTTTTCAATGCTGTAATCAGCGGTGCAAAGCGTCTGTTAAACCCGAGCATCAGGTGTTTCGAATGCTTCTCATATTCCGCGGCAATTAGCCCGAGTTCTTCTTCTTTCAAGCACAGCGGTTTCTCCACGAATACATGCTTATCTGCCTTTAAAGCTTTGAGCACCATTTCGCCATGTAAGTCGTGACGCGTAGCAACAAAAACTGTGTTTGTGTTGGCATCCTTCATCAAATCGTCTGCATTGGTAGACGCAAATTGAAAACCGTACTTGTCTTGGATGTTTTTGGCAGTATTGCTGCGCGCAGTAATCACACCGGTAAAATCAACTTTACCTTTTAAATTGGGAAGTAAGTAATTCTGTGCAAACGAGCCCGCACCTGCAAAGCCTACTTTGGCTTTGAGCCCAACTGGAGCATACTTATGAGAATGAACAATGCTTTTAAGCTCTTGATCTAGGTTGTATTTAAGAACAATACCCACAAAAGGTTCTGACTTAGTGTGGATCATGTCATAAGCTTTTGAAGCCTCTTCGAAAGCAAATTCGTGCGAAAGCAGGTGTTGGAACTCAATTTTTCCTGCTTCGAGTAAGTCTAGGTAAGCCTGCATATTCCGCTGCTCGGTCCAGCGAACATAGCCTATTGGGTAATCGTGTCCTTTTTCTTCATATTCTGCATCATAACGACCAGGGCCATACGAAGACGACATTCTTAAATCTAACTCTTTTTGATAATAGTGTTTGCGACTGAAGCCTGTGGGCACAGCACCTACGATCACCACTTTTGCTTTTTTACGCGCAGCCACGCCTGCAAACTCTACAGGATCGCTAGACGAAGTAGCAGCCGTAATTATGATGGCATCAGCACCGGCACCGCGCGTTAATTCGTTAATCGCATCTTCAATGCCATCAGCATTTCGATTCAAAGCTAAGTCAGCACCACTTTTCACAGCCATGTTAACGGCATTTTGGTCGATGTCGATTGCAATAACACTCACACCAGCTGCTTTTAGCATCTGTACGGTGAGTTGACCGATCAAGCCAAGCCCAATCACCACACAGTTTTCGCCCAAGCGAACATCGGCTTGCCGAATGCCTTGCATGGCAATGGCAGCAATGGTAGCAAAGGCAGCTTCTATTACTTTGGCAGGATTGCGCAATTTAACGCATAAATTTTTAGGTACGCATACCACTTCGGCATGTACGGCTCCCGCACCACCGCAGGCAACAAAGTCACCTACTGTGATACCCTCAACGCCTTCGCCCACTTCAAGTACCTCACCAGCACAGCTGTAACCCAGCGCACTAGGCGCCTCTAATTTGCTCATTACTGTGTTGTAAGTTTGAGCAATACCTTGGGTTTGAGCCATAGTAATGACCTTCTTCACTTCGTCCTTACGTGCCTTGGCTTTACCTATGTAACCCAAGCGAGCATCCTTTACGGTTTTACCTTCTGTGCCTGCACTTATTACTGAATAGACATTTCGCACCAACAAGTGGCCCGGTTTTAAGGCTGGAAAAGGAACCTCGAGCAGTTCCATCGTGCCGTCTTTAAGTTGCTGGGTGAGTTGTTTCATGGTACCGTTATTTCTACTTTTCTTAGTACTTCTTCATAAATCTTCATCATTCTTTCTGCCACAGTAGAAGACCAAAAATTCTCTTTCGCTTTCAAGTAATTCAATCTACTCATTTGACTCATTTCTTTAGGATGCTCAATCATCCAGATCAAATGTTTTGCAATAATAGTCGGTTCCAAGGATGATTCAAGAATTCCATTTTCACCGTT
Source organism: uncultured Flavobacteriales bacterium (assembly GCA_964637935.1). Classification (GTDB taxonomy): domain Bacteria; phylum Bacteroidota; class Bacteroidia; order Flavobacteriales_G; family Salibacteraceae; genus SHAN690. Next base: position 2,658 of record CAZWXC010000054.1, read on the forward strand.
CTGAAATATATCTGGTATCCCTCCCACAGGACGAGTATAAACTGGCAATCCATAAGCCATTGCTTCTAAAACGGAATTGGGCATTCCTTCTGTGTAAGATGGAAAAGCATAAATGTCGGCCTTTAGCAGAACATTTGATTTCTCTTCATTCTCTACGAAGCCAGAGAAGTGCACATTATGCAATTCGCAATCCCGAACAATCGCCTTTAGCTTTTCATCATCCCGCCCATCACCAGCAAAAGTCAAACTAACATTTGGATGTTTGATTCGAAGAATTTTAAACGCTTCAAGAAGTTCAAAAACACCCTTAGACATTTCAATTCTACCGAGAAACAAGATGGATTCAATTGGATCCGACTCCTTTCGAACAAAATGCTCCATCGTGAACTTGCTGATATATGTGTCATCAACCAAAGTAGTCTCCTTTGACAATGAACCATTATAGCCCCATTCTCTCAGCTTTGATTCTACCAGACTTGACAACACAATAACGTGATCAACTGAAAAAAAGAAAAATCGAAACATACGAAGCTTCCAACCAGATATACCTTTTTCAATCTCAGGATTCCATCCTCGAAAAAACACTATAGTTTTCAAACCAAAAAGTGATCCCAATTTCAGAAAGACACCATCCCTAAAAACGGACATCATGCCCAACGAAGTGCTGGTTTGGACAAGGCTGAACTGAAATGACATCACTCTAAGGATAAAGAAGGCTATATCATAAATCAATCTTGTGAATTCACGAAGTGGATTTGACCTATATGGCCAATTTCTAGCGCCTCTAATCAAAAACTCAACCTCATTCGGCAAATGAGCCTTCAAAGAATAATAATAATTGGTAATTCCACCTCGCGCTGTAGGTGCCGGAACCAAAAGAAGTATCTTTTTTTTAAACCTCATTCTTGAATTTGGACTTTATAGAGCAATTATGAGATTCATGAGCGCCAATTAATGCCTTGTTCATCATACATACTAGCTACTTCTTCAAAACTATATTTAGTTTGAACTGCAGAAAGATGAAGCCTCAGCTCATTAGCCGTAAACCTCGATCTTATGGTTTTACTTGGCAAACCAACATTTACTGTATAGGGTAAAACTCTTCTCGTGACAAGTGATCCTGCTCCAATTACCGCTCCCTCACAAATTTGAACTCCTTTTAGAATAGTACATCGCGCACCAACCCAAACATCGTCTTCAATCTCGACAGGCAGATTCACGCCTCCCTCTTTAACTTTATTCATTTTGTAACCTACTTTACTAAAGTTATGATCACCACCTCTAATCATAACTTGAGGGCCAAACATCACATCATTTCCGATGGTCACTTTCACAGTAGCACCTATCACGCACCCATCAGAAAAAAAAACATTATTCCCTACTGAAATCAACTTGTGATCATAGAATGAACAATTCGGACCGAATCTAAAGTTCTTGCCTACACTTTTCAATGAACTTCTCGTTATCCATATTTTCAAAGGCCACAATACATTTGGAATACTTCTAAGAATCCAACTCAAATGACGCTTATTTATTTTTTTTATCATAAAACGGTGCTGAAATATTGTCTTTTGGTGCCGAAGTGTAAATACTATCAATCAATCTCACCAAGTTTTGAGCAACAACTTCCTTACTAAAATACTTAATGCAGGTATTGTATCCCACAAGACCTACGAAAGATGCATTCTCTGGATTCGTTAGTATCTGAATAATTGCATTTTTTAAGGCCGTCACACTTTCAGGTTCAATTAAAAAGGCATTTACACCATCTTGTAAATAATCAACTACATCACCCACGGATGTTGCGATCACAGGTTTTCCTGTGAGCAGATACTCACCTAACTTAAAAGGAAAGCTAGCCACATTCTGCATAGAATTGACCCGGCTCATCAACAGAACATCAGCCCCCATCTGAAGCTTTGTCAATTCTTCGGAACTTAGGTAACCCAAGAACTTAATATTTGGATGATCATGAATCCCTTGGAGATTATGCAAATTGTCCTTGCTACCTGTAAGGCAGAGATTCACGGCATATCCCTCTTCATTTAGTTCTCTAATAGCCCTGAAAACAATATCTAATCCGTCTTTATTCCCAAATGAACCTGAATAGACAATATTGAATTTCCCTGAATTTGAAGCTGGTATTGTTGTTTGAGGTTTAGAATCTAAATCTACTGCAATGCTTATTAATTGGATAGGAATCGAACCCTTTGTTATATCTACAAACTTGGAACACAGATGTTTTGATATAACTATTAATCCATCAGCTAGTTTGGTTATATGATTCTCAAAAAACAGAATGCTTCTTATTTTGAGTTTTCTCAATGTACTGACATTCTCTTGATGATATCTAAAATCCTCTACGTAGTCGACTATTATTTTCCAATTAAAAATTTTCGCGAGCAATACAATGTGAATATTCTGGAGGCTAATGCCACTGTACACCAATAAACATTTTTGATCTCTTTTATTGCTTAATAAGTTCACTAGATTGAACAGTCTGGACAACTTGAATCTGAATATTTGGACTTCTGTACTACCCAAATTTATGCTCTCACACCAAGCCTTTCCATTCTCAAAATTAACTATCCCTACGCTGTATTCTTTCTCACTCATAGAAGTAAGATAGTGCTTAACTCTCTTTGTCCCTGCCATACCCTCGGGAAAAGTAACCCCAGCAACAACATAAAATAGTGCCATAGCTCTAGTGTTTTGGGGTTAATATTCTCGCAGGGTTTCCGACTACAATGGATTCGTCTGGCACGTGCTCTATTGAAACTACAGCACCAGCACCGACAATAACATTGTTGCCAATGGTGACCCCCTTCAAAATAATCGCATTGGTACCAATAAATACGTCTTTTCCTATTTGGATAGGTCTTGACGCGATTTCACTTGATTGTTGATGAAAACGTTTCAAGCTATCCATTGAATGAAAATCATGATCCATTATTCTAACGTTTGCACCAATCATAGTTCGATCTCCAATTTCAATTCTGGTTCGACTTGAAATGATCACTGAAGTAAATGCACAACTATCGCCAATCTTTATCTCTCCACCCTCCAGTGCTACGATCGATGCCTTGTTTGAAACCCCAACAAGATTGGAGCCCTCTCTACTATTTAATCTGAATTTCTGACCAATCGAAATAGCACGATCGCGATAACACCTGAGAAAAACCCTGCCATCAATTACGCTCCCTGCACCAAGTTCAACACCTAACCACATGCATTTTAACCTAAATAAATAATTACTAACGATCACAGAAAAAATTCTGCTTGTTAAGTATAAATATTTATTGATGCGATGCCTAAAAGTCATATCAATTCTGAACTAAATTCTTTTTTAGCATTCTCCTTCTTGTATGGTTGAACAAAAAGAAAAATGAAAATGCCATAAAAAAGGGTTTGAAAAAAATGCTTTGTGAAGCTCCAATGACCATAATAATAATCACTGAAATAAATGCGGCTATTGTTGAAACTCCATGCGCTACGCAATATTTTTTCATTGACCTTGTCATGGCACCAAAATAAGCGATCACTCCTAGCAAACCAAATACAGCAAAGTACTGCGAAGTTCCATTTGAGCGTCTGGCAAGTTGTTTCCCTACTTTTTCTACTTCTTCAATTTTCACAAATCTACCCTCCCCAATAAGAGGTGATTCCTTAAACGTTTTCCAATCTTCCATGGCTGCAACCAGTCTTGTTCTAGCTTGAAACCTCGTGTCATCCAAATCTACTTTGCTACTCCGTTTCTCGAACTTCACCTTCATAAATGGAAGTGTTTCATAGGCATATATCATCGTTGCGGCCAATAATGGCGTAACTATTAGGCTTGCAATACTGCGTCTAATGAAATAGAAATAGAACATAAAAATGAGTGCCAACACAATATATGATCCCGTAGACTGGGTGGTGAGAACGGTAATGATGAATAAAAGAGATCTTTTGTTCGTAATTTGTTTCGATTGAATTAAATGCAACACCAAAGCTAAGTTCAAAAACACGCCAAAACCTCCAGGCTCCCAAAACGCACCTGGGTTTCTTGGCAATACACCCTCTCCAATATTCATAGTGAAAATGAAAATGTGGTAATAGTCTTGATGAATATTTAATCCATAAAGTGCTGGAGCAATCTGAAATCTCAGAATTTCCCAAAAAGGAGGATAAACAACCAATAAAGCGTAAACAACCAGGCTCGCAATCGCTAAAAAAACAATTGTCCTTAAATAGACCTCAGTAATTTTCGAACCAAGTAATTTGACTGTAAAATAAGCATAAGCAATCCTCAGAAAAAATGCGATTGTAATAAACAAGTCAAATGCTTCATAGAAAATGACATGGCCTATTATTAGTAACACATAAACTAAAGAATACCCAACAATGCCATAATCGATGGTCTTCTTTCTTACAATCATCAACACGCTTGTGAGTACAAACCCAAGTACCAAGTACGCATCTCCAATTAAAAATGGCATACTTGAAATACCTACCAAGAGGTACATCAACAAATAATCGAGCCAAGTTATTCTAGTTTCCGCTTTCATTCAGGTCATGTTTTGGAAACATCGTTTCATAAACTTGCAACACTCTCTTAGCGTAATCTTTTAAGTTGCACATTGCTCTAATCTGCTGGCGCCCGTACTCACCAAATTGCTTCCTTGTTTCCGGATTGTCAATTAAAAAAGAAAGCCGCTGTGCCATTAAAGCCTCATTTAAATCGGGAATCAAATATCCTGACTTTCCTTCTTTTATGTAAAAATCGTTTTGACCAAAAGCAACTACAGGCTTGTTTAAGGCAAAAGCCTCGATTATATCACGTCCCCAAGGATCAGCAAACAATGAAGGTCTTACAATGATGTCCGTCTGCTGTAATACAGGATAGACATTTTGAAGGTATGGGATGACTACCACATGATTATTCAAATGCAATTTCCTGATGGAGCGCATTACTTCAAAATAAGGCTCACGACCCAAGATTCGCTTGACCCACTTTCGCCAATTCATTTTTGGAGGACTCAGCCCGATGATTACAAATTTGAATGCTGATTTTGATTTGTACTCTTTCAATATTAAAGAAAGCACCTTCAAAAACTGCAAATGACCTTTTGATAGGCTTGGCCTGCCCATCATCGTTACGATGACTTCCTTGGGTGCCTTTTTCAGACCTTCAACCGTTTCATTCTTCAACTTATCAGAAGCTTCAAAGTCAAATGGATTGGCCATGATATGCACCTTACCAGACACATCAAACATTGAAGCTTCAACAGGGCTTATGACAATGATGGCATCACTGTGCAATTGAATCTGTTCCAACATGAACGCCTCAACCGGCCCTTGTCCAGAGTGGGTTATCCATTCGCGCACATGCGTAATCAATTTTACTTTTGTTTCAGCTTTAATTCTTTGATAGGCGTGGGTAAACACTGAATTATTGACATGAAGAATATCAATTTCGTTTTGATTAAGTCTTTCTATCAACCCATCAATCCCTGTTTGTAATCTTCTTGCCTTTTCAAGATGTTGCTCACTAGCTCTTTTGGTTTGGCAACTCGTTACATCGTCTAATTCGATCAATTCAACCTCTGTACAGAATTCCCGCAACTGATCGCGCATTGACTTTGAACTGATTTGTGTGAGCCAAACATACTTTTCAAATGAAACATTACGCAGCGATTGTAGCATGAGGAACAGGCTTGTTGCTCCGCCACCACTCGTGAGTTGGTTTCCTAAATAAGCTACTTTCATAGACTAAAAACTCTATGGCCAATTGGTCTTGGCAGAAGAAGATCTAAAACCATTCAACTTATTAATGAGGTCATTGTCTGATCCATATGAATCATGCTCTTTTCGCTCAGATGCTATGATTTTCTGCCACTCTGCTTCTGACAGTTGCAATTTCTTTAATACATACTGCAGCAACTCTTTGCCTTCGGTTTCACCAAGTGGCTCTTTTGAAATGGCCAAAATTGCATCCTCCCTTGAAATTCTGTTGTTTCTTATCAAGGCCGAATAATGAGCCTTTCGTTTGTCGATATTAAACTTATTGATCAGGTAGAAATCTTGGTAAAACTTAGTCCATGTTGACTCTCTGTGCTTCCCGCCATAATCCTTCCAGCTCAATTCTGATTTAATGATTTCAAGCGCTTCGTACTTGTCATAGTTTACGAAATTCAATATTTGAATAGACTTCAAACCATAGCCCAGTTTGTGCCTTAACTTAGATTTTAGCGTTCCTAAGAATGGAAATGAACGTAATTTCTTCTTAGAAAACGCCTTATGAATATTCACAATATTGGTCTTATCTCTTTTATTTCTCCAATACCATGACTGAGGCAGGCCGTGCTCTGTAACATAATTTCCGCCTGAAAGTGCATACTTAATGCGATGCTTTTTTGCGATGTTTTCGATCACGGCTTGAATGGCATGATCTGTCAGTAATTCTACATCAACCACCGAAGCCTTTAAAAATGACTTTTGTAGTTCGCGAAACTCTTCCCAATCAACTACATAAGTTTCTAAATCGAGGTTTAGTGCTTCTACAATATTATGAATGTTAGAAACCGCTATGTCTGAATTCCATCCATTGTCAAAGTGAACGGCCAATGGATTCAAACCTAATTTCTTCACGGCCAGATAAGCTACATAAGAGCTATCCACCCCACCGCTTAGGCCAACAATACAATCATACTTACCCTTCTTAGCATCAAGAACTTTGTGCTTAATATGACTCAAATTCTCTTCAACTTGTGCATTTGAGAAGGTATAGTTCGGCAGTAACTTTTCAGCTTCAAGACAATACTGACAAATACCCTGTTCAT